>CAYQAF010000052.1:0-8794 GCA_964415375.1 uncultured Alcaligenaceae bacterium | reverse complement strand
TCGGCAATCCAGCGGGCGACTTCCTTCCAGCCGGCGGCCTGCCACGTTTCGAACGGCCCCATGTCCCAGCCGAAGCCCCAGCGGATCGCGAGGTCGACGTCGCGCGCGTTGTCCGCGATGCTCTCGAGGTGGTACGCGGCGTAGTGGAACACGTCGCGGAACGTCGCCCACAGGAACTGCGCCTGCGGGTGCGCGCTCGCGCGGAGCTTGCCGAGCTTCTCGCCGGGGTTGCGGACCTTGAGGATCTCCGCGACCTCGGGCGCGACCTCACCCGCGGACGGCCGGTAGTCGGCCTTGGCCGGATCGAGCACCTGGATCTCGCGGCCCTGCTTGCGGTAGAAGCCCGCCCCGGCCTTCTGGCCGAGCGCGCCCTTCGCGATCAGCGCCGCCATCACCTTCGGCACGTCGAAGTGCGCGTGCCAGGGATCGTCCTTCAGCGTGTCGCGCATCGTGCCGATCACGTGCGCGGTGGTGTCGAGGCCCACCACGTCGACCGTGCGGAACGACGCGCTCTTCGGGCGGCCGATCGCCGGACCGGTCAGCGCGTCGACGACGTCGTAGCCGAGGCCGGAGCGCTCGGTGTGCACCATCGTCGCGACGATGGAGAACACGCCGATGCGGTTGGCGATGAAGTTCGGCGTGTCCTTGGCGCGCACCACGCCCTTGCCGAGCGTGGTCACCATGAATCGCTCGAGGTCATCGAGCAGGCGCGGCTCGGTGTCCGGGCCGGCGATGAGCTCGAGGAGATGCATGTAGCGCGGCGGGTTGAAGAAGTGCACGCCGCAGAAGCGCGGGCGGATCGCCGCCGGCAGCACCTCGGACAGCGCGGCGAGCGACAGCCCGGACGTGTTGGTCGCGAGGATCGCGTGGGGTGCCAGGTGCGGCACGATCTTCGCGTAGAGGTCGCGCTTCCAGTCGAGCCGCTCGGCGATCGCCTCGATCACCAGGTCGCACTCGGCGAGCCGGGCGAGTCCCGTCGCGTAGTTGGCGACCCCGATGTGCGTTGCGCGTTCCTTGACGCCGAGCGGCGCGGGCTCGAGCTTCGCCAAGCCGGCGATGCCCTTCTTCACGATGCCGTCCGGGTCGCCCTCCTTCGCAGGGAGGTCGAAGAGGATCACCGGGACATTGACGTTGACGAGCTGGGCGGCGATCTGCGCACCCATGACGCCGGCACCGAGCACGGCGACCTTGCGAACGATCATTGGCGATGTGGACATGTGGGGGACACCGGCTGGGCCCGTCGCGGCGCGGGCTGGAAGGGCGGGACTTGCCGCGCGACTGCGAATGATTCTACGCGTGCGAATTTGGTGCTTTCCTCTAGAAACGCGCCCCCATCAGCGGACTCGCAAGTCTGCCGGATTCGCGGCGGGCCGGAAAGCAAACGGCCGGGTTGCCCCGGCCGTCGTGCCCTCGAACGCGCCGCGGTTTTCCGCGGCACGCTTGCGTCGTCAGAACGAGTACACCGCCTGTGCCGAGAGGATCCACACGCTCGCATCGTAGGAGCCGCGGATCTGGCCGAGCGACGCCGCTTCCGTGCCCGTGAAGCGCTGGTCGAACTCGGCGCTGTCGCCTTTGATGTAGACGAGACCGGCGTCGAACTTCCAGTCGCGGGTCCAGCGGTACTCGCCGCCGACGGTGAGCCACCAGCGGTCGGAGTCGGGCAGCCGCGCCGTCGGGTGGGTGGTGACCGGCGTCTGGTCGAACGCCACGCCGAAGCGGGCCTTCCATTGCTCGTTGTAGCGGTAGCTCGTGCCGACCGCGATCTTCCAGCTGTCGTCCCATTCCAGCAACACCCCGGGCAGCACCGAGCCGTCGGTAGGAACGAAAGTGAGGTCGGTGATGCTCGACCAGCCGGTCCACTGGGCATCAGCCATGAACTCCCACTGCCGGTCGAATTTCCACACTGCGGACAGGTTCGCGATCTGCGGCAGCGTGATGTCCGACGTGACACTGCGGGCGTAGAGGCCTCGCGAATCGACCGTGCAGGCCAGCGTGCGGATCACCGGCGCGAGTGCCGGCGGCCCGGGCGGTGCGCTGCAGGTCGGAGGGTTGTTGAAGTCGGCGTTGCCCTTCAGGTTGTACTTGATCTCGGAGCGGTAGGCCGCGGCGAGGCGCCAGGCCGGCGTCACGTCCCAGGCCGCGCCGATGTTCCAGCCCCACGCGGTGTCGTCGCCAGTAATCACCACCTCGCTGTCGAGGCCGGCCGTCGCGCCAATGATCTGCGGCACGAGCGCCGCGGGGATCTGGCCGGCGGCGGCCGCCCCGGCGGCGGCCGAGGCCATCGCGGCAGAATAGTTGGCGTTGTTCGTGAACCTGCCGTCGATGTACTGGAAGTTCACGCCGGCCCCGACCGAGAACTCGGGCGTGACCTTCCACGACAACGCGGGATTGACGTTGATCGTGATGATCTTCGAGTCGAGCGCCTGGTAGCGACCGAGCCAGCCGTCGCTGTACTGGGTCTTGTTGCCGAACGGGCCGTTCACGCCCAGCCCGAACGCGAACTGGTCGTTGATCGGCATGCTGACGTAGAGGTTCGGGATGAAGTTCCAGCCGCCGGCATCCCCGCCGTTGCCGCCGAGCGGCTGATTGAGCGCCGGCACCGAGCCGTCGTTGCTGAACTCGATCTTGGGCACGACGACGTGCAGGCCCTGCACGAACTGGCGCCGCTCGAACTTCGACAGCACGGCGGGGTTCCACCACATCGCGGAGATGTCGTCGGTGAACGCCGCGCCGCCGGCGAACGCGTTGCCGATCCCGCTCGCGCTCTGCTCGTTCAGCTGGAAACCGGTGGCGAGCGCCTGCGTCGCGCCCAGCGCCAGCACGGCGCCGGCGACGGCGGCCGCGACGCGATGGCGACGGAAATTCGGGGTCTTCATCGTTTTCTCCTCGCTGTTCTTGGTCTGTCGTTGCCGCCCTGGACCCGAATGGGGCTCGTTTTCGGCAGGGCCTGGTACCCGGAGCCGGAGCGGAGGGAACATGGGAAATATGCCAGTTTTCACTGTCCGGGGGTGCCAAACGTCCGGCGGCCGGCATTCGTCGCCCGTTCCCTGTTGCGTCCATCCCACCGCGCGGTCCGCAACGGCCGAAAAGCGTGCCCGGCCCTACCTTTCGGGAGGCAATGCCCGGGGGCGCCGATCCGGACCGACGGCGACGTAGGTCAGCGTGGCCTCGGTCACCTTGACCGTGATCTCCTCGTGCGGATTGCGCGTCGCGTGCACTTCGACGTCCACGGTAATCGACGTGCGTCCGGTCTTAACGACGTGCGCGAAGAACGTGACGACGTCGCCGACCATCACCGGCTCCTTGAAGACGAACGAATTGACGGCGATGGTCGCCACCCGGCCGCGCGCGCGCTTCGCCGCCGGGATCGATCCGGCGATGTCCACCTGCGCCATGATCCAGCCGCCGAAGATGTCGCCGTGCTGGTTCACGTCGGCCGGCATCGGCACGACGCGCAGCACCGGGTCGCGGTCGGGCAGGGTAGCCATGGACGGTGGCCGGCCGCGGGCATCGCCCCCGCCCGGCGCGTGGCAGGGTCGTGCCTACGCCGCCTTCTTCTTGCCTTCGTCGCGGAGCTCGCGGCGCAGGATCTTGCCGACGTTGGTCTTGGGGAGCTCGGTGCGGAACTCGACCTCGCGCGGCACCTTGTAGCCGGTCATGTGCTCGCGGCAGTGCTTGAGCACCGCCTCGGCGGTGAGCGCCGGGTCCTTGCGCACGACGAAGAGCTTCACCGCCTCGCCGGACTTCTCGTCGGGAACCCCGACCGCCGCGCATTCCAGCACGCCGTCGTGCATCATCACGACCCCCTCGATCTCGTTCGGGTACACGTTGAAGCCCGAGACGAGGATCATGTCCTTCTTGCGGTCGACGATGCGCACGAAGCCCTTCTCGTCCATCACGCCGATGTCGCCGGTCGCGAACCAGCCGTCCTTGTCCATGACCTTCGCGGTCTCGTCCGGACGGTTCCAGTAGCCCGCCATCACCTGCGGCCCCCGGATGCAGATCTCGCCCGGCTGGCCGAGCGCCACGGGCTTGCCCGCGTCGTCGCGCAGCTCGACCTCGGTCGAGGAGATCGGCAGGCCGATCGCGCCGGTGTACTCCTTGATGTCGAACGGGTTGATCGTCGCGGCCGGCGAGGTTTCGGTGAGCCCGTAGGCCTCGATCAGCGGCTTGCCGGTGACTTCTTTCCAGCGTTTGGCGACCGCCTCCTGCACCGCCATGCCGCCGCCCAGCGTGATGTGCAGGTGCGAGAAGTCGAGCTTGGCGAAGTCCGGGTTGTTGAGGAGCGCGTTGAACAGCGTGTTGACGCCGGTGATCGCGGTGAACTTGTACTTGCCGATCTCCTTCACGAACCCCGGGATGTCGCGCGGGTTCGGGATCAGGATGTTCTCGCCGCCGATCGACATGAACACGAGGCAGTTCGCGGTGAGCGAGAAGATGTGGTAGAGCGGCAGCGGCGTGATGACGATCTCGCGCTTGTCGTGGTCGAGCGCCGGGTTCACCCAGGCGCGCGCCTGCAGCATGTTGGCGACGATGTTGCGGTTCTTCAGCATCGCGCCCTTGGCGACGCCCGTGGTGCCGCCGGTGTACTGCAGGAACGCGATGTCGTCGTGGCCGATCGGCACGCGCTCCAGCTTGCGACCGCGTCCGGCGGCCAGCGCGTCGCGCAGCCGGATCGAGCCGGGCAGCGAGAACGCGGGGATCATCTTCTTCACGCGCCGCAGCACGAGGTCGACCACGATGCCCTTGACGCCGAGCAGCTCGCCGATCGACGTCACGACCACCTGCCGCACCTTGGTTGTGCCGACGACCTCGGAGACCGTCTTCGCGAAGTTCTCGACGACGACCAGCATCTCGGCGCCCGAGTCGTTCAGCTGGTGTTGCAACTCGCGCGCGGTATAGAGCGGGTTGACGTTGACCACCGTGCAGCCGGCGCGCAGCGCGCCGAACAGGCACACCGGGTACTGCAGGATGTTCGGCATCATCAGCGCGACGCGCGTGCCTTTCTTGCAACCCTGCCCCTGCAGCCAGGCGCCGAACACTGCGGACAACGCCTCGAGCTCGGCGAAGGTGATCGACTTGCCCATGCACGTGAATGAGGGACGCGTCGCGTACTTCGCGCAGCTTTCCTCGAAGAGCTCGCGAATCGATTCGTAGGCGTTGACGTCGATCGTCGCCGGGACGCCGGCCGGATAGTTCTTGAGCCAGATGTTTTCCACGACTCCTCCTTGACGCGGGCACGGGGCCGTGCCGCGATATGATCTTGTTGTCGTCGCCCCGGCTCGGCGCCGGGACTTGACGTGGAAATCCTACACCACCGGCACTGGCTCCGCCGTGGGTTGGACGGAACGCGCGGCCGAGGTGCCCGCGTAGTGGAGCGGCCCCCCCCGGAACGGCGCGAACCCCGTGCCGAAAATCGCCCCTGCGTCCACGAGTTCGGCATCCTCGACGATCCCTTCGGCGAGTGCCGCACGCGCCTCGGCCACGAACGGCTGGACCAGCCGGTCGGCGAGCCCCGGCGGCACCCTGCCGGGCGGCTGCCTGGCTATCTTGCCGCCCGGCCACGCGTAGAAGCCGCGTCCGGTCTTCTTGCCGAGGTGTCCCGCGTCGACGAGCTCGATGAGGCGGCGCGGCGGCTCGCCGCGCGCCCCGAGGAGCTTGCCGACGGCCACACAGATGTCGAGGCCCACGGTGTCGGCGAGCTCGATCGGGCCCATCGGCATCCCGAACGCGAGCGCGGCCTCGTCGACGGTCTCCGGCGACAGTCCCTCGTCGACCGCCTTCATCGCCGCCATCAGGTACGGCGCGAGCACCCGATTGACCAGGAACCCCGGCGCGCTCTTCACCGGCAGCGGCAGCTTGTCGATCTGCCGCACGAACGCCGCGGCCGGCGCCACCAGGTCGCGGTTCGTGCCCGCGCCGACGACGATCTCGACCAGCATCATCTTGGCGACCGGGTTGAAGAAGTGCAGCCCGATGAGCCGCGCCGGGTCGGCGAGCGCCGTCGCGATCTCCTCGAGCGGAATGCTCGAGGTGTTGGTCGCGAGCAGCGCCGAGGGCTTCGCCCTCTTCTCGATGGCGGCGAACAGCGCGCGCTTGGCCTCGACGTTCTCGAAGATCGCCTCGATGATCACGTCGGCGCGCGCGACGCCGTCGCCCGCGACGTCGGGGATCAGCCGGTCGAAGGCGTCGCGACGACGGCGCGGATCCTTGAGCCGCTGCGAGAAGAGCTTCCCGGCCCGCTGCATCGCCGGCCCGAGGCGCTCGGCGTTCTGGTCCTGCAGCGTCACGGTGAGGCCGCGCAGCGCGCACCACGCCGCGATGTCGCCGCCCATCGTCCCGGCGCCGACCACGTGCACGTGGTCGGCCCTGCTACCCCCTTCCTTGCCGAAGCCCTTGAGGCGCTCCTGCAGGCGAAACACGCGGATCAGGTTCTCCGCCGTCGGCGTGCGGATCAACGACGCGACCGACGCCGGATGGGCGGGCGGCACCGCGAGTGCGTTGCCATCGTACTTCGCGAACAGCTCGAGGATCGCGTACGGTGCCGGGTAATGCTCGCGGCGCGCGCGCTTCGCGACCTGCTTCGCGGCCTGCGCGGCGATCGCGCGGCGCGCGATCGGGTTGAGCGTGAGCGACAGCGGCAGCTTCAGCGCCCGCGGCGGCGGCAATGCGCGGAGCACGCCGCGCACGGTGTTTTCCATGATCCGTGCCGGCACCGATTCATCGACCAGCCCCAGCGCCTTGGCCTTGCGCGCATCGACCGACTTGCCGGTGAGCAGCAGATCGAGCGCCGCCGGTCCGCCGATGAGCCGCGGCAGCCGCTTGATCCCGCCCCAGCCGGGAACGATGCCGAGCATCACCTCGGGCAGGCCCAGGCGTGTCGCGGGCTCGTCGACCGCGACACGGTAGCGGCATGCGAGCGCGAGCTCGAGGCCGCCGCCCAGGCAGAAGCCGCGGATCAGCGCCAGCGTCGGATAGCGCACGTTCGCGAGACGCTCGAACGTGTCCCAGCCGCGCTTGACTAACGCGAGCGCACCTTCTTCCGACGAGATCTCGCCGAATTCGTCGACGTCGGCGCCGGCGATGAAGCCGTTCGCCTTGCCGGAGCGGACGACAAGACCCTTGGGCGGCTCCCGATCGAGGATGTCGAGCGCCTCGTTGAGTTCCGCGAGCGCCGCGGCCGACAGCGTGTTCGTGCCGGCGTCGGCGCGGTCGAAGGTCAGCGTGGCGAGGCCGTCGGCCTCGCGGGTGATGGACCAGTGTTGCATGTCGCTTCCCCGTAATTGGGCAAGGGTCACTGCGCCCTTGCCGTGGCGTCGACGGCCGAGCGTGTCAGACGCGCTCGACCAGCATCGCGCCGCCCAGTCCGCCGCCGATGCAAATGGTTGCGATGCCGCGCTTGCCGCCCGTGCGCTCGAGCACGGAGAGCACGTGCAGCACGATGCGCGCGCCCGAGGCGCCCACCGGATGGCCGAGCGCGATCGCGCCACCGTCGACGTTGAGCTTCGCGGTGTCGAGCGTGCCGAGCGCGCCGGGCAGTCCGAGCTCCGTGCGGCAGTACTCGTCGCTCTCCCACGCGCGGAGGCAGCCGATCACCTGCGCCGCGAACGCCTCGTTGATCTCCCATGCGTCGAGGTCGTTCAGGCCCAGTCCGTGACGCGTGAGGATCGGCGTCGCCGCGTGGACGGGTCCGAGCCCCATCTGTGCCGGGTCGAGGCCCGCCCACTGCGTGTCGACGATCCGCCCGCGGGGAACGAGCCCGTGCTTCGCGACCGCCCGTTCCGAGGCCAGCACCATCCACACGGCACCGTCGGTCACCTGCGAGCTGTTGCCGGCGGTGACGTTGCCGTACTTGCGGTCGAAGAACGGCTTCAGTTTCTTCAGGTTCTCCGGCGTCGAGTCCTCGCGCACGCCGTCGTCCTCCGCGTAGAGCTTGCCGGCGTGGTCGAAGATCGGCACGACCTCGCCATCGTAGTGCCCGGCCTTGCGTCCGGCGAGCACGCGGGCGTGGCTGCCCGCCGAGAAGTCGTCCATTTCCGCCCGCGTGATGCCGAAGCGGTAGGCGATGTTCTCCGCGGTCTGGCCCATGAGCAGGCCCACCATCGGGTCGGTCAGGCCCTTCATCAGCCCGATCACCGGCGCGAAGTAGCCCGGCTTGATCTTCATTAGCAGGGCCGCACGCTGGCCGGGCGACTTCGCCGCGTACCAGTGCGACAGCCACAGCGTCATCGCGTCGGAGAACAGCAGCGGCGCGCGGGAGAGCGCGTCGACACCGCCGGCGAGCACCAGCTCGCTCGCGCCGGCGCGGATGTTGTTGATCGCCGAATCGAGCGCCTGCATGCCCGAGGCGCAGTTGCGCATCACCGTCCACGCCGGCGTCTGCTGCGGAAGGCCGATGCGCAGTGCCGCGACGCGTCCGATGTTCACCTCGTCGGCCGACGGCGCGGCGCAGCCCAGGATCGCCTCGTCGATCGCCGCCGGCGCGAAGCGCTGGCGCAGCAGCAATGCCCGCCCCGCGTGCGTCGCGAGGTCCGAGGCGGCAAACGGCCCCGGCCGGTTGCGCGCCTTGAGGAACGGCGTCCGCGCGCCGTCGACGATGTAGATGGGTTCGTGGCTGGCCATCCTGGCTCCTGTCCTCGACACGTGACGGGCGCGCGGCGTCGCGGCCACGCGCCCCTGCGGGCCACCGCCGCGGCTCAAGCCGCGGCGCGCTCGCCGACCGGCTTCGCGGACTGCACTTGCCGCGCGGCCGCGGCGTGGATCGTCACCGGCTGCGGCGGCACGAGCAGCGACC
>CAYQAF010000051.1:0-8868 GCA_964415375.1 uncultured Alcaligenaceae bacterium | reverse complement strand
AGGCGGCGTGCCCGCGCCTCGACGTCGCCATCCGTCTTCAGCACCAGCCACGTCGCGCCGATCAGTGCGTAGCCGACGACCAGCGCGCAACCGGTCAAGAGCGCGAACGGCGTGAGCCAGTCGAGCGGCCCGCCCGCGAACTGGCCGTTGCGCACCTCGATTCCCTGCAGCAGGCCGCCGAGCACCAGTCCCTGCGCAAACGCGGCGACGGTCGATCCCGCGGCGAACGCGACGTCCCACCAGCGGTGGTGGGGCTTCGCGACCCAGCGGAATTCGAAGGCGACGCCGCGGAAGATCAGCGCAAGCAGCATCACGATCATGGGCAGGTACAGCGCCGGCATGATGATCGCGAATGCCTTGGGGAACGCGATCCACAAGCCCCCGCCGCCCAGCACCAGCCACGTCTCGTTGCCGTCCCAGAACGGCGCGACGGTATTCATCATCTGGTCGCGGTCGCGCTCCTGCGGAAAGCGCGGGAAGAGGATGCCGATGCCGAGGTCGAAGCCGTCGAGCACCACGTACAGCGCCACCGCCGTGCCGATGATCAGCGCCCAGACGACGGGAAGCGAGAAGTCGAGCTCCGTCATCACGTGGCTCCACGAGCGCCCGGCGCCGCGCGCTGCGCCGCCGAGAGCGGTCGATTGGGCACGCCCGCGGGCGGCTCCAGCAGCGCCGGCACGGGGCCCTTCTGGATCAGCTTGCGGATGTACCAGATGCCGATCGAGAACACGACGGTGTAGGTGGCCACGATCAGCGCGAGCGACAGCGCGACGGCCTCCGCCGCCACCGGCGACGCGGCGTCGCGCGTGCGCAGGATCCCCCACGCGATCCAGGGCTGGCGGCCGATTTCGGTCACCATCCACCCCGCGAGGATCGCGACGAACCCCATCCACCACGAGTGACTGGCGAGCTGCAGGTACCAGCGCGTGTCGAACACCCGGCCCCGCTGCCACAGCCACGCGCCGACGAGCCCGAGCGCGATCATCGCGGTGCCGAGCGCCACCATCAGGCGGAACGAGAAGAACACGGGAGCGACGGGCGGGCGCTCGTCGCGCGGAAAGTCCTTGAGGCCGGGGAACAGCCCGTCGATCCGGTGGGTGATGATGAGGCTCGCGAGGTTGGGGATGCCGATCTCGGCGTCGTTGCGCTCGTTCGCCTCGTCGGGCCAGGCGAAGAGCAGCAGCGGCGCGGGCCTGGCGCCGTCCCAATGCCCTTCCATCGCGGCGACCTTCGCCGGCTGATGCTTCGCGGTGTTGAGGCCGTGGAAGTCGCCGATCACCAGTTGCAGTGGAGCGAGCAGCACGACCATGCCGAGACCCATCCGCACCATCGTGCGCGCCTCCTCAGCAAAGCGCCCGGCGAGGAGGTAGCGCGCGCCGACCGCCAGGACGACGAGCGAGGTCGTGAGGTAGCACGCGGTCAGCATGTGCAGGAAGCGATACGGAAAGCTCGGGTTGAAGATGATCGCGATCCAGTCGACGGGGTAGGCGATGCCGTCGCGGACCAAGTGCCCTGCCGGCGTGTGCATCCAGCTGTTGGCCGCGAGGATCCAGAATGCGGACAGCGACGTGCCCGCGGCGACCAGCAACGCGGCACTCACGTGCAGCCAGCGCGGCACGCGGTGCCAGCCGAACAGCAGGATGCCGAGGAACGTCGCCTCGAGGAAGAACGCGGTGAGCACCTCGTAGCCGATCAGCGGGCTCACGACGTTGCCGATGGCCTCCGAGAAACGGCTCCAGTTGGTGCCGAACTGGTAGGACATCATGATGCCGGACACCACGCCCATGGCGAACGACACGGCGAAGATCTTGGTCCAGAAGCGCGCGAGACGCGCGAAGTGCTCGCCGCCCGTGCGCAGCCACAGGATCTCGAGCGTGGCGATGAACGCCGCGAGCCCGATCGTGAACGCAGGGAAGATGATGTGGAAGCTGACCGTGAAGGCGAATTGGATTCGCGCGAGGAAGACGGCGTCGAGTTCGGTCATGGGCGGCTCGTCGCGGCATTGACCCGGCCGCGGCGCGGCAGAGACGTCACGGTCGATTGTGGCACGCCCAGGGCGACGGCACGCGGTGGACAGTTGGCTGGACGGCGGTCGCCACGGAGCGGCGGGCAGCGCACGCTGCACTATAATCCCGGCCACACGATCGCCGGCGCATCCCAGGGACGCCGACCGGCGGCAACGTTCGAACGCGGCTCCGGCATTCCCGCCCGGCCGCCCCAATGGAGGAATACCCATGAAGGCATCGATCCCCGGGCTTGCGACGGTAGTGCTCGCGGCCGGCCTCTGCGCCGCGTCGCCGGCCCGCGCCGCCGAACAGTTCGTCAACGTGCTGACCGGCGGCACGAGCGGCGTCTACTACCCGCTCGGTGTGGCGCTGTCGACCAACATCGGCAAGGCGCTGCCGAACGTCAAGACGTCGGTGCAGGCCACCAAGGCGTCGCTCGAGAACCTGAACCTCCTGCAGACGGGGCGCGGCGAGATCGCCTTCACGCTGGGCGACTCGCTGTCCGACGCGTGGAAGGGCAAGGAGGAGGCCGGCTTCAAGGCACCGCTCAACAAGCTGCGCGGCATCGCGGCGATCTACCCGAACTACATCCAGATCGTCGCGCGCGCCGACTCCGGGATCAGGACGCTCGCGGACCTCAAGGGCAAGCGCATCTCCGTGGGTGCCCCCCGCTCGGGCACCGAGTTGAACGCGCGCACGATCTTCGAGGCAGCCGGCATCACCTACAAGGACTTCTCGAAGGTCGAGTACCTCCCGTTCGGCGAATCGGTCGAGCTCATGAAGAACAGGCAGCTCGACGTGACGTTGCAGTCTGCCGGCCTCGGCGTCGCGAGCCTGCGCGACCTCGCGACCTCGGTCGACATCGTCGTCGTGCCGATCCCCGCCGACGTCGTGAAGAAGACCAACGACCCTGCCTACATCCCGGCGACCATCCCCGCGAACACCTACAAGGGCCAGACCGCCGACGTCGTTTCGGCAACGGTGCAGAACTACCTGGTCACCCACGATGGCGTTTCGAACGACACCGTGTACGCGATGACCAAGGCGCTGTGGACCGGCCTCGACAACCTGGTCGCCGCCCACTCGGCGGCCAAGTCCATCGACCAGAAGCGCGCCCTCGAGGGCATGCCCCTGCCGCTGCACCCCGGCGCCGAGAAGTACTACAAGGAAGTCGGCGTCCTCAAGTGACCGCGGCCGCCGGCCGCGGTCGCCTCCGCGCCCGCGCGGAGCGGGCGATCTGCAACGCCGCCCCGCGCGCCGGGGCGGCGTCGTTGCCCGCACACGCCAGGGATTCACGATGAGCCGATCGGAGGTTCCCGCCGCGACGATGCAGGCCGCCGAGGCGGCCTTCGAGGAGCACGGCGCGAAACGCACCCTCACCGGCCATGCGGCGCGGCTGGTCGCGGGGATCGCGCTCGCGTTCTCGACCTTCCAGATCGTCATCGCGGCATTCTCGCCGCTGTCGAGCCTGCCGACACGCTCGATCCACGTCGGCTTCCTCGTCGCGCTCGCGCTGCTCGTCCATCCGGTGAGCCGGCGTGCGGACCGGCATCGCATCGCATGGTACGACGCCCTTCTCGCCGCGATCGCCTTCGGGCTCGCGCTCTACCACCTGATCTTCGAAGCCGACCTCGTCGTGCGCTCCGGCGACCCGACGACCGCCGACCTCGCTGTGGGCACGCTGTTCGTCGTGTTGCTGTTCGACGCGTCGCGCCGCGTGCTGGGTCCGGCGCTGCCGATCATCTGTGGCGTGTTCCTGCTCTACGGGCTGTTCGGACAGCACCTCCCAGCCGCGGTGGGGCACCGCGGCTACGGCTTCGACCAGATCGTGAACCAGCTCTTCCTCGGCACCGAGGGCGTGTTCGGCATCCCGACGCTGGTGTCTGCCACCTACATCTTCCTGTTCATCCTGTTCGGCAGCTTCCTCGAGCACGCCGGGATGGTGAACCTGTTCAACAACATCTCGCTCGGCTTCGTCGGACACGCGCGCGGCGGTCCGGCGAAGGTCGCGGTCGTGTCATCCGGCCTGATGGGCACGATCTCCGGCTCGGGGGTGGCCAACGTGCTCACCACCGGCCAGTTCACCATCCCGCTGATGAAGCGCTTCGGCTACTCGCCCGTATTTGCGGGCGCCGTCGAGGCGACTTCGAGCATGGGCGGCCAGATCATGCCGCCGGTGATGGGCGCGGTCGCGTTCATCATGGCCGAGACCCTCAACGTCCCCTACGTGACGATCGTCCAGGCGGCGATCGTGCCGGCCATCCTCTACTACCTCACCGCGTTCTGGATGGTGCACCTCGAGGCCGGGCGGGCGAACCTGATGGGCCTGCCGAAGGAGGAGTGCCCCAACCCCTGGGAGGCGATGCGCCGGAAGTGGTACCTGGTGCTGCCGCTCGCGGTACTCGTGTTCATGCTGTTCAACGGTTTCACCCCGATGTTCGCCGGCATCGTGGGCCTGGCGCTCACCGCGGTGCTGATCCTCGGCACCGGACTGACCGCGGGTTTCCACTCGACGCTCTTCCGAGTCGTGTTCTGGGTGGCGCTCGGCGTGACCACCGCGAGCTTCTTCGAGTACGGCATCATGCCGATCATCGCGATGATCGCGGTCCTCGTCGCGTGGAACTTCGTCGCCAAGGGCGGACGCGAGACGCTCTCCATCATGCGCGGCAGCCTGATCGACGGCGCGCGGCAGGCGGTGGCGGTCGGCATCGCCTGCGCGATCGTCGGCGTGATCATCGGCGTGCTGACGCTGACGGGCGCCGCGTCCCAGTTCGCCGAGTTCGTGCTCGCCGTCGGCGAGAAGAGCCTGTTCCTGTCGCTCGTGCTGACGATGCTGGTGTGCCTCGTGCTGGGCATGGGCATTCCGACGATACCCAACTACATCATCACCAGCGCGATCGCGGCGCCGGCGCTGTTGAAGCTCGGCGTGCCGCTGATCGTCTCGCACATGTTCGTGTTCTACTTCGGCATCATGGCGGACCTGACGCCGCCGGTGGCGCTCGCGGCATTCGCCGCGGCCTCGATCTCGAAGGCCTCACCGATGCGCACCGGCTGGAAGGCCACGCACATCGCCATCGCCGGCTTCGTGATCCCCTACATGGCCGTCTACGACCCGGCGCTGATGCTGCAGCCCGGCGCCTCGGGATCGATCGAGCCGCTCGCAGTGCTCTATGTCGTGGGCAAGGCGCTGCTCGCGATCGGCCTGTGGGGGGGCGCGGCGATCGGCTTCCTGCTCGGTCCGCTCAACGCGCTCGAGCGCATCGCCGCGTTCGCGGCGGCCGCACTCCTTGTCGCGGCGCTGCCGCTGACCGACGAGCTCGGCTTCGCGGCCTGCGGCGCGTTCGTGCTCTGGCACTGGCTGCGCGTGCGCCGGGCGCGATCGCGCGCCGCGTGAGCACCGTCTGCCTGTTCGTCGCCGGTGCGCTCGCCGCATCGCTGGCCGATCCGGCGTTCACCGTCGCATGGACGCACTCGGTCGCGAAGACGCGCTGGGTCGAGTCCTACGTCGTCGAGGGGCCGTCGCTCATGCTCGTCGAGGCCTCGATCGAAGGTTCCGGCGCCGGCATGGAGCCGCCGCCGGAGGCGGTGCTGCGCGACGGGCGCTGGCATTGGCGGCCGCACCGCGCACTCGCCGAACTGGTGCTCGCACGTTCCGACTTCGCGCAGGACCAACAGCTCTGCACTGCCTCGGGCTGCCGTGCGCTCGGCGCGCTTATCGGCGCCTCGCCCGACGCCCTGGTCGTCGTGATCCGGGCGTGCGCAGCACCGCCGCCGTGAAATCCGCGGCGCCTCAGCCGCGGTCGTGCGGGAACAGCGCAGGCGGCGGGCGCCGTTCGAGCGACGACACGCGCAGCGGGAACGTGCCGAGCTTGCGATCGAGGAAGTAGTTGCGCAGCGTCCGGCCGATAGTGCGGAACGCGAGCGCCTCCCACGGCACCTCGTGCTCCTCGAACAGCCGCACCTCGAGGCTCTCCGTGCCGGGACCGAAGTCGAGGCCGGCGAGACGCGCGCGGAACATCATGTAGACCTGCCCGATCTGGGGCAGGCTGACCAGCGAATAGAGTTCGCCGACGTCGACGCGGGCATTCGCCTCCTCGAGCGTCTCGCGCGCCGCGCCGGCGACGACGGACTCGCCGATCTCGAGGAAGCCCGCCGGCAGCGTCCACAGGCCGTAGCGCGGCTCGATCGCCCGTCGGCAGAGCAGGATGCGATGCTCCCACTCGGGCAGGCAGCCGACGACGACCTTCGGGTTCACGTAGTGGACGCGGCCGCATTCCGCACAGACGTGCCGCGCGTGAGTGTCGCCGTCCGGGACACGGAGCTCGATGCGCGGGGACCCGCAGGTGCTGCAGAACTTCATCGGCCACCGGCCTCAGGCGCGCAGGAAGTGCTCGCGGTAGTAGCGCATCTCGTCGATCGACTCGTAGACGTCCGCCAGCGCCTCGTGCTTGCCCTCCTTCGGCACGCCCTTCAGCAGGTCCGGCTTCCAGCGCCGCACCAGCTCCTTCAGCGTCGAGACGTCCAGGTTGCGGTAATGGAAATGGTCCTCGAGCACCGGCATCCAGCGGGCGAGGAAGCGCCGGTCCTGGCAGATCGAATTGCCGCACATCGGCGAGGCCTTGGCCGGCACGAGTTCCCTGAGGAACGCGAGCGCCGCCACCTCGACATCCACTTCGCCCGCGGTCGATGCCTTGACCCGGTCGATCAGGCCCGAGCGGCCGTGCGTGCCCTGGTTCCACGCGTCCATCGCGGCGAGCGTCGCGTCGTCCTGGTGGACGACCCACACCGGCGATACCGCGACCGGCGCGAGATCGTGGTCGGTGACCACCATGGCCATCTCGATGATGCGATCTCGGTCGGGAACGAGCCCGGTCATCTCGAGGTCGATCCAGATCAGCCGGTCGGGGTCCGCCGCCATGAGGTTCGCGTAGAATGAAAAGGCGATTTTCGCACAGTGTGGAGGCCCCGATTGCCGTGGCCCCGACCGGCTTCCGGGCGATGCCCGTCTCGTTCACGCCATGACCTCGGCTTTCACTCTCCTCTTCGTCGCCGCGCTGGTGGCCATGCTCGCAACGCGCCTGTGGCTCGCGCGGCGCCAGATGGACCACGTCGAGCGGCATCGCGAGCAAGTGCCCGAGGCCTTCGCGGACCGCATCGGCCTCGCCGCCCACCAGAAGGCCGCGGACTACACCACCGCCAAGCAGAAGCTCGGCCGCATCGAGACCGTCGTCGACGCGCTGGTGCTCCTCGCGCTCACGTTGGGAGGCGGCCTCGCGCTCCTGGTGCGCTGGACCGGCGGGCTCGGCGTGGGCCCGCTGTGGCAGGACGTCGCGCTGTTCGCGGGTCTCGCGGTCGTCAGCGCCGCCGCGAGCCTGCCGTTCTCGTGGTACTCGACGTTCGTCGTAGAGGAGCGCTTCGGTTTCAACCGCATGACGCTCGGACTGTGGCTCGCGGACCTCGCGAAGGGCGTCGCGGTGGCGGTCGCGCTCGGGCTGCCGCTGCTCTTCCTCGCGCTCTGGCTGATGCGCGCGGCCGGCCCCCATTGGTGGCTCTGGACCTGGGCGGCGTGGATGGCATTCCAGCTGCTGGTCCTCGTGCTCTACCCCACCGTGATCGCGCCGCTCTTCAACAAGTTCGAGCCCCTTCCCGCCGGCAGCGCGCGAGAGAGGATCGAAGCGCTGCTCGCGCGCTGCGGGTTCTCCAGCGCCGGACTGTTCGTGATGGACGGCAGCCGCCGCAGCGGCCACGGCAACGCGTACTTCACCGGTCTCGGCCACGCCAAGCGCGTCGTGTTCTTCGACACGCTCCTCGCCCGCCTCGACGGCGACGAGCTGGAGGCGGTGCTCGCCCACGAGCTCGGCCACTTCAAGCTGAAGCACATCGCGAAGCGCATCGCGTGGTCGGCGGCCGCCTCGCTCGCGTTCCTCGCCCTGCTCGCCTGGCTGGCCGGCAAGCCGTGGTTCCACGCGGGTCTCGGCGTGCCCGCCGACCTCCTCCCCGCGGCCCTCGCGCGCCCGGGCGTGGCGCTCGCGCTGTTCGCGCTCGCGCTGCCGGTGTTCACGTTCGCGCTCGCCCCGCTCGCCGCGCAGTATTCGCGCCGCCACGAGTTCGAGGCCGACGCGTTCGCCGCCCGCATCTCCGGCGGACCCGCACTCGTGCGCGCGCTGGTCAAGCTCTACGAGGACAACGCCGCGACACTCACGCCGGACCCCGTGCACTCGGCGTTCTACGACTCGCATCCGCCCGCCGGTGAGCGCGTCGCGCGGCTCGCGTCGCTCGCGCCAGCGTCCCCGCCGGTCGCCGCCTGAAGCCGGGGAGAGCCCCCGATGAACCGTTCGCACGCAACCCTGATCTCCAGTACGACAAGTTGAAGGACTGACGCCATGCCCGCAACGCCCGAACCCCTCGCCGCGCGCACGCTGATCCGTGGCGCGCCCACGCTCGCGGAGGCCGCGATCGCGGAGTCGCTGGTTGCGCTCCCCGGATGGACGCACGTCGCCGATCGCATTGCGAAGACCTATCGCTTCGCCAACTACCACGAGACGATGGCGTTCGTGAACGCCGTCGCCTGGATCGCGCACCGCGCGGACCACCACCCGGACCTCTCGGTCCACACCAACCGCGTCGTCGTGTCCTACTCGACGCACGACGCGGGCGGGGTCACCGGGAACGACCTGATCTGCGCCGCGCGCGTCGAGGCCTTGCAGCGTTGACGCCGCTCGCAGGGCTGTGAGCTCACCCCGCCCCGTGGACACGGGCACGGTCGTCGCCGCCCGGCGGCGGCGTTTCGCGGTTCGTCTGGACGATGGGTCGACGCTCGTGTGCCTGCTGAAGGGGCGGCACACCACGCCGGCGTGCGGCG
>CAYQAF010000050.1:0-8895 GCA_964415375.1 uncultured Alcaligenaceae bacterium | reverse complement strand
GGATACGGGACGAATCGTCCGCGCGAGCGCGACCTGCGCGACGATCTCGGCACTGCCGAGCTGGCGCGCAAGGCCGCCCTGCCCCGTCATGCAGAACACGCAACCGACCGCGCAGCCGACCTGGGTCGACACACAAAGCCCGTCGCCCGGCAGCAGTACGCACTCGACGGTCTGGCCGTCGGCGAGCTCGACCAGCAACCGCGTCGAGCCGTCCGCGGCGGGATGCCCGGAATGCCGCCGCGCCAAAGCGCCAAGCTCGGCGGCGATCGCGGCGAGGTCGCGACGCAGCGACGACGGGAAGTCCGAACCGGGGGAGCGCGGTCCGCTGCCGAGCGGCAACGCGCGCGTCCAGGCGCGCAGCACGTGCCGCTCATGGCACGGCTTCGCACCTGAGGCACGCAGGCGTTCGCGGACTTGGTCGATGCGCATCGTCAGCGTAGGGTCGGAGTCGTATGCCGTGCGCATCCGACGCCGACCCCGGATCAGGGTTTGAACTCCACCTTCGGCGGCCACGCACCCCCGGCCTCCGCACCAAACGCGCCACGGATCGTCCAGTCGCGGGGGCGGCCGTCGAAGTCGCGGCCGCGATCGGCGAGTCCGACGTAGTCTCGCACATCGAGCGCCCGGCCCTTCAGCATGCCGGGCCGCGGATGGAAGTCGCGCTCGGCCGCAGTCGCGAGCGGAGCGACGAGATGGCGCACCGCCTCGGCGTGACTGCCGGTGACGTTTGCTGTCGCCGTGCCGCCGACGATGGGCAGCGCCGCAAACACGGCATTGCCGACGACGCGCTGCGCGTGTGCCGCGTCGCCGCCGCGGATCGAGATGCCATGGCCCGCAGCCACGATGGTGTTGCCGAGGACCAGAATGTCGCGCACGCGCCCGTGGTGCGGCTGGACGTTGATGGCCGCGCCCGCGTCGTTGACGAAGACATTGGCGTAGAGCGTGACGTTGCCCTCGCCCTGGAACAGCGCCTCCGTCGGATTCTGGAAGAAGTAGTTGCGATAGATCTCGTAGCCGCTCCCGGCGCCGCGTCCGCTCGGAGGCACGTCGCCGACCAGGAGGTTCGGGCGCGCCTGCGGTCCCGTCGAGCCGTTCGCGGCCTTGGAGAACACGTTGTCGCGGATGATCGTCACCGTCCGCCCTTCGGGAAGCCCCGGCAGGTCCGGCCACGGCGCCTGGTGCTTGATCTGCAGGTTGTAGCCCAGCGTGTCGCGGACCAGGTTGCGCTCGATGATCCCGGCGACGAACGGGTTGCGGCCATCGGAATTGCCGAGGTACATGCCGGTGCCGGCGCCAACGATCGCGCAGCCGCGGATCGTCCAGTGCCAGGCCGGCGCGCGATTGGTGGAGATCCCCACGACGCCCTGGACCGGGCCGATGCCGCGGATGCCGAGGTTCTCGAGCGTGATGTGATGCGACGGTCCCTGCCCGTTGACGCCGTCGCCGCCGAGATTGCGGCCGTCGATGTCGAGATTGCGCACGACGACGTGACTCGCATTGGCGATCCGCACCGTGTTGTGCGTGGCGCGGCCGACGAACACCGGACGCGGCCCGCTCTCGGGTCCGGTGATCGTGATCGGCGCCTCCGCGGTGCCGTGCAGGTCGAACACCGGCAGCCCGGGCGGCGCGTCGGGGTGGTCATAGATGCCGGGCGCGAGCAGCAGCGTGTCGCCGGCGCGCAACGTGGGGAGCAGCGCCAGGTAGGTGCGCGGGTCGGCATCGACGACGCGCGGCGGCAACGCACCGGGCAGCGGTGCCGGGGCCGCGAAGACGAGCGCCGCGACGAGCCACAACGCGATGGGAGCGGCGCCGCGGCGACGCGAAGTCCGGGTCGCCGCGCAGGATCGAGGCATGGCGCGTCGGGATCAGCGCAGCGACCGGATCTCGCCGATCTTCATCACGTCGAACTGCTCGCGGGCGAGCCCACGCGCCTCGCGCTGCTTCGCGAGCAGCGCCGGTGGCTCGTCGAGCGGCTCGTCGGCGAGCGACTCGAACGTGCCCCAGTGGATGCCGATCGCGCGCGTGGCGCGGAGGTCGTCGCGCACCTGTACCGCCTCGGGCACGTCGAGGTGCATGATCTGCATGAACCAGCGCGGTGCATACGCGCCGATCGGGATGAACGCCATGTCGAACGGACCGAGGCGCTCGCCGATGTCGCGGAAGTCCTTCGAGTAGCCGGTGTCGCCGGTGTGGACGAGCCTGATGCCCTCGCCCTCGACGACCCAGCCGCCCCACAGGGTCTGGTTGGTGTCGTCGAGCCGCCGCCGGCTCCAGTGCTGCACGGGCACGAACGTGATCGCGAGCGGCCCCTCCTTCGTGTCCTGCCACCAGTCGTACTCGTCGACGCGCGCGATGCCGAGGTCGGCGAACCAGCGCTTCAGCCCCAGCGGCACGAGGAAGCGCGGGCTGCCCTGCGGCATCGCGGCGAGCCTGCGCACGGTCGCCTCGTCGAGGTGGTCGTAGTGGTTGTGCGAGATCATCACCACGTCGATCTTCGGCAGGTCGTCGATGTCGATCGGCAGCGGCACGACGCGCTTGGGCCCGATCGTCGGCAGCGGCGAGGCGCGCGCGGAGAAGATCGGGTCGAACAGCATCGTGTGGCCGGCCAGGCGGACCAGCACTGTCGCGTGGCCGATCCACGTGACCGACGGGTTGCCCTCCGGCGCGCGAAGCTCCGCCGGATCGGTCTTCACCGCCGGCAGATTCCAGCCGCCGGGTGGCGGCTTGGGCGCGCCGTCACGCATGCGTTCCCATTGCCAGGCCCAGAAGCTCGCCTTCTCGGGGTGCGGATAGTTGTTGCGGAACCCTTCCGAACCACGCGGCGCCTGCTGCGCGGACGTGCAGGTGCCGAAGGCGAGGGCGAGCACGGCGAGGGCCAGGCGCATGGAATGTTCCGCAGTGCTGCGGTCGAGGCACGCAGATCGCGCCTCCGGCACCGGTCCGGCGATTATGCCGTCACGGACCCCTGACCGGGCATCGACACGCGCATGAGGCACGAGGGCACCACACCGGAGCCGGCGCCAGTGGCGCACGGTCCCGGCACGGTGCCCTCGTCGGGGCTACGGGGGGAGGCCGGTTCAGCCGACCCGGATCTCGACCTTCTTCGGCTGCGCGTGCAGGGCCTTGGGGATGCGCAGCTTCAGCACCCCGTGGTTCAGCTCGGCGGTGACCTTGTCGGCGTCGAGCTCCTTCGAGAGCTGGAACACGCGACGGTACCTCGGCAACTGCACCTCGGCGTGGCTTGCCTGCATGCCCTCGGGCACCGGGAGGGCGACCTCGCCCTCGATCGTCAGCGTGTCGTCCTCGACGTGCAGCGTGACCTTGTCCTTCGGCACGCCCGGCAGGTCCGCGTAGAGCGTGATGCCCTGGGCGTCCTCGATCACGTCTACCGGCGGCAGCAGTGACGCCTCGGCACGTGCGGTGGGCTTGGCCTCGTTGGCCTTGACGGATACGTCGTTGGTCATAGTTCGTTCCTCCGAATCAGCGGATCTCGATGCGTCGCGGCTGGGCGGCCTCGCGGCGCTTGATGGACACGTGCAGCACGCCGTCGCGGTAGGCGGCACTGACCGCGCCCGGGTCGGCGTCCTCGGGCAGGCTCAGCACGCGACGGAAGCGCCCGGTGAAGCGCTCGTTGACGTGCACCGCCGACTTCTCGTCGGCGGCGGGCAGGCCCGACGGACGCTCGCCCGCGATCGTCAACACGCCGCGCTCGAGGTTTACCTCGATCTTCGACGGGTCGAGTCCCGGGGCGAATGCGTAAATCTCGACCGACTGGGGCGTCCCGCCGACGTTGAGGGCGGGGTAGCCGCCGCGGCCGATGCCGCGGATGCTGGGGGTAACGTCGTACGACTGCTGCATCTCGCGCTGCAGGCGGTCGAGCTCGGCGAACACGTCGCGCGGAAACAGGGATCGGAACATTACGGCAGTCCTCCGGTAAGGGTTCGATGACCGGGCCGGCAGCGCCAGGGCGCTTGCGGCACTCCCCGAAGCTGTGGTCGCATGCAAGGGTTTCAAGGGGTTGACGCCGCCCCTGCTCGCCGCCACATAGAAGCCAGAGGCCGCCCCAGACCGCGGGGCGCTGTCGTGCCTGTCGGCCTCGCCGGAGCCCGCATGCAATTCAAGGACTATTACGAGATCCTCGGTGTACCGCGCGACGCGTCGGCCGACGCGATCAAGAAGGCTTTCCGGCAGCTCGCGCGCAAGTACCACCCGGACGTCTCCAAGGCGCCCGACGCCGAGGCGCGCATGAAGGAGATCAACGAGGCCAACGCGGTGCTCTCGGACGCCGAACGCCGCGCGGCCTACGACCAGCTGCTCGCGCGTGGTGCACGCGGCGGACAGGATTTCGAGCCGCCGCCGGGCTGGGACGCAGGCTTCGAGTTCTCCGGACGCGGCTTCCCGGACGGCGAGAGCGCCGACTTCAGTGACTTCTTCGCCGAGCTCTTCGGCCGCATGGGCGGCGCGGCGGGCGCACGCGGCGCGGGCTTCGGCGGGCACGCCAGGGCGGGGCCCGCGCGCGGCCAGGACCATCACGCCAAGATCCTGCTCGGCATCGAGGACGCGTTCCTGGGCGCTCGACGACAGGTCAGCCTGCGCGCGCCCGAGCTCGACCCGCAAGGTCGCGTGGTGCTGAAGACCCGCACGCTCGACGTGCAGATCCCGAAGGGCGTGCGCGAAGGCCAGCTGATCCGCCTTTCGGGCCAGGGCTCGCCGGGCATGGGCGGCGGGCCGGCCGGCGACCTGTTCCTCGAGGTGCACTTCGAGCCGCATCCGCGCTACGCGCTGCACGGCCGCGACCTGCGCATGGAGCTGCCGGTCGCGCCGTGGGAGGCCGCGCTCGGCGCCGTCGTGCCGGTGACGCTGCCGCACGGTGGAGGGCTCAAGGTGCGCATTCCCGCCGGCGCGCAAAGCGGCAGCGGGCTGCGCGTGCGCGGCGAGGGCGTCCCGGGCGATCCCCCCGGGGATCTCGAGCTCACGGTGCGCGTCGTGCTGCCGAAGGCCGACACGCCGCGCGCGAAGGAGCTGTTCGAGTCGATGGCCCGCGAACTCCCGTTCGACCCCCGCGCCTGATCTCCGGAAGCCCGTCCATGCGAGAACACGATCTCATCGTCGCCACGCTGCAGGAAGACGTGGCGCTCACGCTCGAGGAGTTGTGCACGACCTGTGCCGTGACCCGCGAGTGGGTGGTGACGCGCGTCCACGAAGGCCTGCTGCCGCTCGAGCCCGGTGCGCCTGACGCATGGCGCTTCGGCAGCCGCCATCTCTGGCGCGCCCGCGCGATGTACCGCATCGAGCGCGACTTCGACGCCGCGCCCGAGCTCGCGGCGCTGGTCGCCGACCTGCTCGAGGAGATCGAGGCGCTGCGCGCTCGACTGCGATAGGCCGCGCGCAGGGCAACGGGGAGCATCGCCAGCCGCCGCAACGGCCTTGCGTCGTTCATGGCGGTCGGCAATCCTGGCACTTGCTATGCTTGGCACATCGCCCGCCACGAAGAGCGGGCGCTCTTGCGCCAGGGAAGACAGTCATGGTCGGTTCGTGGTTTGCGCGCGTGGGTTCGCTCGTGCCTCGCTGGTCGAAGCTCCTCGCCGCCGCCGGCTTGACGGCCCTCGCGGCGGCAGCCTCGCCCGCCTTCGCGCAATCGGCCGACCTGGTCGTCAACAAGTCCGACAGTCCCGACCCGGGCCCGGCCGGCGGCGTGTTCACCTACACGATCCGCGTCGACAACAATGGCCCCGACACCGCGACCGGCATCGACTTCGCCAACACGCTGCCGCCCGGCTCGACCTTCGTCGGCGTGTCGACCACGCAGGGCACGTGCACCCCCCCTGTGAGCGGTGTGGTCAACTGCAGCCTGGGCACGCTGACGTACCTCGCCAACGCCACCGTCAGCGTCCGCGTGGTCCTGCCCACGCCTGGCGTGTACACGAACACGGTGTCGGTGACGGCGGCCACGCCGGACCCGAACCCGTCGAACAACCTCAACGTCGCCGAGAGCACGACCGCGCAGAACGCGACCGACATGTCGGTGTCGCTGACCAGCCCGGCGGCGCCGATCAACTCGGGCACTGCTTACAACTACGTCGTCACCGCGGCCAACAACGGCCCGCTGGCAGCGGCGTCGCAGACGATCACGTTCGCGGTGCCGGCGGGCGCCTGCGTGACGACGCCCGGACCGTCGGGCACCGGCTGGTCGTGCGTGCCGTCGTCCGGCTACCCACTGTGCGCGGGCCAGACGATCACCTGCACGCGTAGCACCTCGCTCGCGTCCGGCGCCAGCGCGCCCACGCTGACGGTGCCGGCGGTTGCCAACGTCGGCGGCTCGATCACCGCCGCGTTCACCGTCAGTTCCCCGTTGCCCGACGGCAACGCGGCCAACAACACCGTTACCGCGACGACGACCGTCAACAGCGGGTTCTCCGACGTCTCGATCGCCAAGACGGCATCGCCGACGACGGTCGGCGTCGGCAGCAACGTCACCTACACGCTCACGCCGCGGTTGAATGGCGGCGAGCCCGCCGGGCAGGGCAGCGGCCTCATCACCGTCACCGACACGCTGAACGCGAACCTCACGTTCGTGTCCGCGACCGGGACCGGCTGGACGTGCAACTACGTCGCGCCGACCGTCACCTGCACGCGCCCCGGCCCGTTCTCGGCCAACTTCACCAACATGCCGACGATCGCCATCGTCGCGAGGGTGAACGCGATCGGCACGATCCCCAACACGGCAACGATCTCGGCGCCGGAGCCGGACCCGGTGCCCGCCAACAACTCGGGGTCGTTCAACATCACCGGCAGCAACTCGGCCGACCTGTCGACGACCAAGACCGTCTCGCAGAGCCCGGTCGTGCCCAACTTCAACTTCACGTACACGCTCACCGCGCGCAACAACGGCCCGTCGGCGGTGGCGATCGGTCAGACGGTGACCGTCACCGACACGATCCCGGCCGGCGTTTCGCTGCGCACGCCGGGGGCGACCGGGACCGGGTGGACGTGCACGAACTCGCCGTCGACGCCGTACCCGATTCCGGGCCCGGTGACGATCACGTGCACGCGGACGCTTACGGCCACGCAGGCGGCCAGCAGCAACTTCCCCGCCATCACCGTGCCGGTCGTCGCCACCGTCGGCGGCACGACGACCAACACGGCCTGCGTCGCGCTCTCGGGCACGGGGCCGTCCGACGGCAACGCGGCCAACAACTGCGGATCGGTCAACGTCGTCTCGACCGACCCGACGCTCGCGGCCGACCTGCGCGTGGTGTCCAAGACCGCGAGCCTGAACACGGTCGCGGCCGGACAGGATCTGACATACCTGATCACCGTCGAGAACCTGGGCCCCGCCGCGGCGACCAACGTCACGGTGACCGACGTCTTCAGCGCCACCGGCAACAACCAGCTGATCACTGCTGGCGGCTTCCAGTCGGCCACGCCGTCGCAGGGCACGTGCACGCCGAGCGGCGTGACCAACGGGCCGAACGTCACGCTTACGTGCAACCTGGGCACGCTGGCGGCCCTCGCGTCGGCAACGGTCGCCGTCGTCGTGCGCCCGCTCCGGGCAACGTCCGGCAGCCGCACGAACACCGCCACCGTCACCTCGCCCGACGTCGGCGACCCCGACCGCAACAACAACACGGGCACGGTGACGAGTCAGGTCACCGCCGTGGCCGACGTCGTCGTCACCAAGATCGACGCGCCCGATCCGGTGCAGGCGGGCACGCCGCTCACCTATGTGATCACCGCGCGCAACAACGGACCGTCGACCGCGGCGGGCGTCACGATCACCGACACGCTGCCGGCCAACGCGCAGTTCGTGTCGCTGTCGGCGACGACCGGCAGCCCGACCTGCTCGACGCCGCCGGTCAACTCGCTCGGCGGCACCGTGACCTGCACGTGGGCGACGATTGCCAGCGGCACGCAGCAGACTGCCACCATCATCGTCCGCCCCGTCACCGGCGCCACCAGCGTCCAGAACAACGTGGTCATCACGACGACGACCGCAGAGTCGAACACCGGCAACAACAGCGCATCGGCCACGACCGCGGTGAGCAACGCCGCGGTCGACCTCGTCATCAACAAGTTCGACAGCGTCGACCCGGTGGCCCTCGGCCAGTCCACCACGTACACGATCACCGTCGCCAACGGCGGTCCGTCCCTCGCGACCAACGTCGTGATGACCGACATCTTCCCGACCGGTTCGCCGACGGCGACGTTCAGCTACCAGGGCAACCTGACGATCAGCGGCGGCGGCTCCTGTGCCCAGCCGACGCTGAACGCCACGTCGGGCTCGCTGACGTGCACGTGGACGGGGCTCGCGTCGGGCGCCTCGGTGGTGGTCACGTACGACATGCGTGCCGAGTCGATCGCGAGCGGCGCCTCGGGCACGACGTTCAACTCGGCAGCCGTGACGGCGGCCGAGCCCGAGACGCTCGCGGCCAACAACTCGACGACGCACTCGACGACGTCGCGGCAGGCGGCCGACCTCGCGCTGACCAAGAGCGCCCCGGCGAGTGTCGTGCCCGGCAACCCGCTCGCGTGGACGCTGACGGTCGCCAACAACGGCCCGGCGGCCAGCAACGGCGCGCAGGTCACCGACACGCTGCCCGCGGGCGTCACCTTCGTCAGCGCGAGCCCGGGCTGCGCGTTCGCGGCCGGTACCGTCACCTGCACGCTGGGCGCGCTGCCCATGGCAATGGTGGCGCCCACGGTCATCGTCTGCTGCGAGCCGTACACGATCGGGATCCCGGTCGGGTCCAGCGGGTCGTCGCCGTCGACGTCAAACTCGAACACGAAGCTGTCGAGGATGGTGGTGGTGAAGGCGGTGAGGTTGTTGACCTCGTTCTGCTCGCGGATGACGCCACGCGAGTCGACGAGAAGCTGGATGCGGTGCGGACCGACGAC
>CAYQAF010000049.1:0-8939 GCA_964415375.1 uncultured Alcaligenaceae bacterium | reverse complement strand
CAGGCGCCCCGCCGGCACCGGGTCGCGCCCTTCCCTGCGCAGCACGCGAAACGCGCGCGGCTCCCAGGGTCGGATCGCGAGCAGCACGCTGGTGCCGTGCCGGTCGCGCAGCGGCAGCGAGCGGTCGTCGTTGTGCAGCTCGGCGAAGTCCCCCGCGACCTTGCGCAGTCGTGCGATCAGCTCGGCGGTCGACGTCCGCGAAAGCATGCCGCTCACGAAAAGGAAGAGCTCGCCCGGCCGGTCGAACTTGCTGCCGAGGTATTCGTGTTCGACCCGCTCGCGGAAATAGCGCTGGATCGGCCCGTCGGGAAGCCACGAGAACGTGCGGCTGATCAGCGGCCGGATGCGATTGCCGGGCTGGAGCTCGATGATGCGCCGCCGGTCGAGACGCGTGAGGTAGCGCAGCACCTCCGGCGGCGGGATGTCGTACGTCTGCACGATGTCGTCGAAGGTCCAGTTCCCCACCGCGCAGAGCGCGATCAGCATCAGGCGGGGGTCCGAGACGATCTCCTGCTCCTGCTCGACCGTGAGGTGGGTCATGCCGGCCTGCTCGTCGGTGGCCGCGTGCACGAGTTCGGCGAAGTCGATCCCCGCCGCCTGGCACATCTCTTCGAGTCGCTGCAGCGTGAAGTCGCGGCGCGAGAACATCCGCTTCACGCTCGCCTCGGAGAGGCCGAGCCGGTGCGCGAGCGCCGCATAGGTGATGCCGCGCCCCCGCAGCATGCGCTTCAGCGCGTCCACCAGCACGCCTGCGTGCATGTCTCCTCCCCGAACGCCGTCTGTTGCGGCGTCGGCATTAGAGCACGGGATGCGCGGCGCGCAAGCGCCGATTCGGCAAGTCCGCGCCGGGGTGCGTCAGCGACGAAGCCACGCGGCACCGCGCACGCCGCTCGAGTCGCCATGGACGTTGCGCACGAGGCGGGTGTCGACCGCATCGGCGAACACCCACGCGCCCCAGAGGCGCGGCACGCTCTCGTAGAGCCGCGCGATGTTGGACAGCCCGCCGCCCAGCACGACGACGTCCGGGTCGACGATGTTGATCAGGTGCGCGAGCGCGCGGGCGAGCCGCGACTCGTAGCGCTCGAGCGTGCACACGCACGACGCGTCGCCAGCATCGGCGCGCGCGACGATCGTCGCGGCGTCGGCGGTCCCGCCGTTGCTGCGCGCGTGGTCCGCCGCGAGCGCGGGACCCGAGAGAAACGTCTCGATGCAGCCGGCGAGGCCGCAGTAGCAGGCCGGGCCGGGCCGTTCGTCCTCGGCAGCCCACGGCAACGGGTTGTGCCCCCACTCGCCGGCAATCGCGTTGCGGCCCTCGAGCACCCGGCCGTTGAGCACCAGTCCGCCGCCCACGCCGGTGCCGAGAATCACCCCGAAGACCACCGCAGCGCCCGCCCCCGCCCCGTCGGTCGCCTCGGATAGCGCGAAGCAGTTGGCGTCGTTCGCGACTGCCACGACCCGGCCCAGCCGGGCCTCGAGATCGTCGCGGATCGGCCGACCGTT
Organism: uncultured Alcaligenaceae bacterium; assembly: GCA_964415375.1. Classification (GTDB taxonomy): domain Bacteria; phylum Pseudomonadota; class Gammaproteobacteria; order Burkholderiales; family Casimicrobiaceae; genus VBCG01. The sequence goes on along the minus strand of CAYQAF010000049.1, from coordinate 7,439 downwards.
CAACCACACCGAATTCGAGCCGCGCAGCAAGCCGGTGCGTGGCGAACGCGAGCCGGGCGTGCCCACGCCCACGCTGGCGAGGCCCGGCGCGGCACCGAGGGCGCGCTCGACTTCGGCGACGAGCGCGGCGATGGCGGCGAGCGTCGCCCCATAGTCGTCGCGCGGCGCGGCCACCCGACGCCTCATCAGCTCGCGGCCGCCGGCATCGAACGCGATCGCCTCGATCTTGGTGCCCCCGAGATCGACGCCGATCCGCAATCCGCTCAATGGACTGCCCTCCGCGCTGACGCGCTTCGGGCCTGATTCGCCGTCGGGGCGGCCCTTCGGGCTCACTGGACTACCCTTCGCACTGCGCGCTCCGGGATGAGCGCTTGGGAGCCGCCCAGCGCGCTCATGGATCGGCTCCGGGACTCATCGAACGCTCATCGCGCGCTCGCGGAACGCCCGCCGCGGGCGAGTTGCCGCCAGAGCCAGCCGACCGGCGAGTTAGGACCGAGCAGCAGGCGGTCGCGCGCCGCCGGAACGTGCAGTGTCGTCGCCAGCGCGTGCCGCGCCGAGCGCCGACCGGCCAGCAGGATTTCATCGCCCGCCGCGAGCGCAAAGTCGTCTGCGGGCACACGATGCGACCGGCCATCGCGGACGACGGCGAGCGCAATCGCGCGGATCGACTGGTCGGGCTCCGCCGGATCGCGCAGCAACTCGCCGATCGTCACGGGGCCGTGGTCCTGCGCGAGCCAGGCCGCGAGCGCAGGAGCGCCGTCCGGCGTCAAGTGCACGCGCCACAGCAACGGTACGCGCAAGCCGCACCGCTCGCGGAGGCGCGCGAGCAGCACGGCCGCCCACCCGTCGCCGTACCTCGGCGCCGTTTCGATGAAGCGTGCGGCGAGCGGATCGGTGATCCTCGCGAGCACCTCGTGTGCCACGAGTTCCGCGGGCACGAGGACGTAGTCGGCTCCCGACGCGGCGAACAGCCGGGCATTGGTCTGGTCGTTGCGCCGTGCGACGACGAAGATCTCGGCGTTCGCGCGGCGGGCCGCGGCAATCAGCGACAGGTTCGTCGTGTCGTTGTCCGTCGCGGCGACGAATCCCGCGGCGTCGCGGAGCCGCGCTCGCTCGAGCACTTCGGGCTCGGTGCCGTACCCGACGATGATCGACGGATCGTCGACGGCCGCCACGCCGGGCTCGACGATGGTCACCTCGAGCCCCTCGGCGCGCAGGTCTGCGACGACCTCCTGGCCGAAGCGGCCGTAGCCGCAGATCACCCAGCGTCCCCGCGGCGGCTCGCGCGACGGCGGCAGTTCGGTTCCCGGCTCGCCGGTGAGCCACTCCATGAGGCGGAAGGCCGCGGGTGCCCGCAGGGCGATGCGCAGCAGGTCCCCGAAGCGGTCGAACGGATTGACGATCGAAGGCGTGCCGAAGGCGTGCATCCGCTCGGCAATCGGTCGCGACACGGTGCGGGCAACGACCGGCACGTCGGGACGCAGCAGCGCCGCGGACATCACGACGGCGAGGTTCGCCTCGTCGTCGTTGGTGAGGGCGATCACGCCTTCCAGGCGCCGGTGACCCAGGCCGGCAAGCACGAGATGCTCGGGATTGCGCGCATCGGCGGCGAGTCCCGGCACGTCGGCGCGAAGCGACTCCAGCTCGAGGTCGTCGATGCGAGCCTGGTCGATGTCCAGGACGACGAAGCGCCGTCCAAGGGCATCGAGCGAGCGACCGAGCGTGCAACCGGTCTGGCCATAGCCGGCCACCAGGACGAAGGGCTCCCGCAGGCCGCGCACCTTGCGCGCGAAGCGCTGCACGGCAAGCGCATGCCGGAAGCTCCGGTCATGCGTGAGCGCGAGCAGCGTGCCGATCGCGTACGCCCACCCGATCACCGTGAGGTAGATGCAGATCGTGACCCACAAGCGCTGCGCGTCGGTGAACGCGTGCGGGATCTCGCCGAAGCCGATCGTCGTCGCCGTGTAGCTCATGAAGTAGAACGCGTGGAAGAAGCCCATCGACCAGGGCGAGCCCCCCGCGTCCTGCCCGGGAATAAGCGTCAGGCCGAGCACGCTCACCGCGTAGATCGCGATCAGCACGATGAGCGGCGTGCGCATCCGCCGCAGGATCAGGAAGATCGCCGACGAGGGTGCCGCGGCCCTCGGCAGCGAACGAGCCGCTTCGTCGTCGCCCGCGAGCGCCGACTGCAGGAAGGCGAGCAGCGGGTTCACGCTGACCGCGCGTCCTAGCGGCGCTGGAACGAGACGGTCTCGATCACGAGCAGCACCACCGAGACGACGTTGGCGAACAGTGCGCCGCCGGAGAGCGAGACGATCGACGCCATCGCGTGGCTGTCGAGCCCCGCGGGCGACGCGTGTACCGCGACGGCCCATACGACGGTGGCGGCGATCAGCTGGAGGTCGGCGACCAGGCTGCTCGCGAGGTGCACGGCGCCGATCTGGGTACGATCTCCGAACTTGAGAACGGTCGCGATCAGGTTCACCACGACGGCCGCGAAGAGCTCGTAGATGTTGTGGTGAACGGGGTTGTCGATGTCGCCGAGGAAGAAGCCGAAATTCAGCGTCGCGGCCAGCAGGATGAAGAAGCCGAAGATCACCTTCTCGAGGCTCATCGCGTCCTCCGATGCCACCGTGCGTGGCGGTTGCTCCCATTCTAGGGAGAAGCCGCACGATGCCCCCGGGGCGCATCTTGCGGTACGTCAACTTCCGTGCATCGCGCGGCGGGCACCGTCACACCGACGAGCCATCGCCCCCGCCGGATTATTGCAGCATTTCGAACGCACCGGGCCGGCGCGCGGAAGTCCGACGACAACGAAGACGTCGGGCCCGGCGTGACAACACGGTGACAAAGTCCGCATAATTGCGTGAGCGAGGTGTGCCGATAGAGCACTGCCCCGCGATCCGGACAGGAACCTGGAGACCACGCATGGCGACACGCCGCACCACGCTGCGCAGCAGATCGGGCAAGAAGCTCTACGCCGTCCGCAACGCCGACGGCAGCTTCAAGGACATCCAGACGTACCAGCGCGCGCACGCGGCCGACCTGCGCCAGACGTCGAAGAGCGAGGCCACCGCGAAGTCCCCCTCCACCAGGGCGAAGAAGGCGGTGACGAGGACCGCGAAGCAGGCCGCCGGCGTCGCCGAGCGCTTCTTCGCCGAGGCGAAGAAGGTCGTGAAGCGCGTTGCGAAGTCGGTCGGTGCGGGCAAGCCGGCGGCGAAGAAGGCTGCCACGAAGACGGTGAAGAAGGTCGCCGCGAAGAAGACCGCCGTGAAGAAGACCGTCCGCAAGGCCGCGAAGAAGACCGCGAAGTAGCGCACTCCACGCCACCCGGGACGACGCCCTCCGTCGCCCCGGGTGAGTGCTGCCGCGGAGTGCTCCGCTTCCGGCGGATCGCCCCCGTCCGCACCACTGCGCCCCGACGCCGGTCGGCAGGCGTTTCCCTAGATGTCGCGCGGCCGGTAGCCTTGCCGGCATGCACGTCGTCCTCATCGCCGTTCTCGCCGCGAGCCTCTACGGTGCCTGGCACTGGTGGACGAGCGAGCGCGAGGTCGCGCACCCGCCGGGTGTGCTCGCGCCCGACGAACCGGTGCAGATCGACTTCGACGGCGATCGCCGCATCGCGCACGACCGGCACGTCCTGCACGTGCGTGCGCGCTTCGACATCGAGGCGCGCGTGCTGCGGAAGGCGATCTACCGCCTGGACGGCGGCGCCGACGTCGCGCCCGTGGACCTCGGTGTGGGCTGGGGGCCGATGTCGGACAGCGCGGTCGTCGAAGCGCTAGAGTTCTCGCAGATGGGACGGTTCCTGTACTGGAAGCCCCACGACCCGGCCCGCTTTCCGTTGGCTCCCGACGCGATCCTGCGCAACGCCGCGCAGCTGCACCTCATCCCGGCGACCCGCGGCATCGAGTCGCGCCTGAAGCGCCTGCGGCCGGGCCAGCGCGTCGGGATCGGCGGCTACCTGGTCGACGTCACCGGACCCGGCCGGTTCGTGTGGCGCACGTCGCTGTCGCGTGGGGATACCGGCGCCGGCGCGTGCGAGATCGTCTACGTGGAGACGCTCGACATCCGCTGAAGCGTCACCGCCGGGCCGCGGGGGATCCGCATACGGTCGCCCGGCGCTCTCAGCGCGGCACGCAGAACACCGGACCCTCGACCAGCCATCCCTTGGCGACGGTGCGGTCGATCTCGGCCGCGTTGGTCAGGTAACGGTGATTCGCCTCCCCGCCCATGCCGTTGTTGTACAGACGCGTGACGGTCCCGTACTCGGCGGCGCAGCCGGTGGACAGCGGCTCGACCGCGCGGAACGCCAGCGCCTCGTAGGTCCAGTCCGCGTTCGCCTTCACCTTCTCGCATTCCGACGCGCTGATCGTGTAGAAATGCGAATCGGGCCCGCGGCCCGCGGTGCCGAAGAACCGGCAGGCGTCGTTGCCCGGACCCGTGCCCGCCTTCCAACTCCGGAACGTGTAGCCGGTGCGCTTCCAGCCTTGCACCTGCCCGCCGGCGTCCAGGTCCGCCGCCTCCTCGGGAAATGCCGTGATGAAGTAGTGGTCGAGGCTCGCGTTGTAGTACTCGATCGTGTCGACGACCTCTCCCCCGCCGCCTCCGCCGCCCCCCGTGGGATCGACGTAGACCTCCTTGCGGTCGTCGAGCCCGCCCTCGATGCTCACCACCTGCGTGAGCTTCGACTGCGCCGCCGCGTTGCCGTTGAGCCAGGCATCGAGGAAGCCGAGCGACCACGTGAGGATGTCGGCCCCGCTCGACGGGTCGAGGTCGTGACCGTGGCCGCTGAACAGCACGTGCCCGCGAGGCCCTTCCATCCGGTCGATCGCCTGGCGCACCATCGCTTGCGGTGCGATAGAGTCGTCCGTTCCGGACAGCGCGAAGAACGGCATGGTCAGGCCCCGCACCCCCTCTTGATCCCGCCCGAACGCGGGCAGGTTGGAGAGCCCGAAGTACGGGACGTAGCCGACGCCGGCGCGCACGCGCGAATCGAGCGTGACCCGCTTGCTGTCGAAGCGAAACAGGCCGTAGGTGAGCTCGGCGCCGGCGAGCAACGCGATCGTCTCCCCGCCCTGGCTGATGCCGAACGCGCCGATCCGGGCCGTGTCGACCCGGTCACGCCACTCTGCACGCGCCAGGAGCACGTCGAGCCCCGCGGACGCCGACAGAGGACGAATCGCCTGCATCGCGACGAACTCGTCCCACACCGGGATCGAGAATCGCAACGACCACGCGTCGGGGCCGAACACCGAGTAGCGCAGGTCGCCGTGGAACGGCGCGAGTGTCACGTAGCCCCACGACGCGAAGGCGACGAGCGCGCTGAGGTAGTTGCCGTCGAGCGGACTGCCGCCGTAGCCGTGCGAGTACAGGAGCACCGGCAGCTTCAACGGGCTGGCGGGCAGGATCGGTCCCTCGGCGCCGCGCTGCATCCTCGGCACGACGACGTCGCCGGGCAGCGCGTAGTCCGCGCGGGAATTCGCGGCCGTCGTCGGATAGCAGGCGAGGTACACGTAGCTCACCGGTTGGCCGGCCCAGCGGTCGTAGAGTTCGCTGTCTCCGGGGGCGGCAAACGTCGCCGTGAGCGCGTTGCCCGGCGACACCAGCAGCGCGTCGACGTAGCGCACCCTGTCGCCGCTCGCGACGCCGCGCCAGTACTGGCTCGCCGTCTCGCCGTGGGGCACGCGCGACAAATCCTGCTCGACGTTCGTGCACGCGACCGGATAGGGGCCGGTGGTCGGCAGTGGCGGGATGACCGATTGCGCGGCGGAGCCCTGGACGACGAGCGCGAGGACACTGGCGAGGAACGACATGAGAATCGGGCGTAGATGCATGATGTCCTTTCGAACACTAGCGCGACGCCATTCCATCGCACCGCGCCACGACAAGCCGCCGGGGCTTCGTCGATTCAAGGCGGTGTGCAGAACACCGGGCCCTCGACGACCCAGCCTTCGCCCACCATGTTGCCGGCGACCTCGTGACTGGTGGTGTAGCGATGGCTGGCCTGTCCGCCCTTGCCGTTGTTGTAGAGCCGGGTAACGACGGCGCGATCGCCTGGGCACGTGCCCAGGCCCGGTGGCTCCGCCTGGAATGCGAGTCCCTCGAAGGTCCACGCGGGGTTCGCCCGAACCTTCGCGCACTCGGCGGCGTCGATCGTGAAGAAATGCGAACTGGGACCGATCCCGGGCGTGCCGAAGAAGCGGCAGGCCGGCAAGCCGGCGGCACCGGGCGCGAACGTGTTGAACGCGTAGCCGGTGCGTCGCCATCCCGGCACCACGACGCCGGCGTCGAGCATCGCGACCTCCGCGGGTTCGGCGGTCACGAAATAGTGGTCGAGCGATGCGTTGTAGAACTCGATCGCGGCGCGCTCGTTCGCCGCGGGTGCTGCCGGCGCGACGTAGTCGATGCGCAGCACGTCGTCGCCGCCGCCGGTGACGCGCAGCATGCGCCCTACCCGCACGCGTGCGGCGCGATCGTCGACGACGAACGCGTCGAGCCACTCCAGCGCCCAGGTGAAGATGTCCGGCGCGTCGAGTTCGCGGAAGCCGTGCTCGGTCCCGGTGAGCGCGACGAGCGCACGCGAGCCGTCGAGACGGTGCACCCCCTCCTCGGCCCGCCCGATCGGCGCGACGATGTCGGCCGTGCCGCTGATCGCGAGGTACGGCAGGGTGACGCCCTCGGTGCCGCGGTTGTCACGGCCGTACGCCGGAAGGATCCGCTGTCCGAAGTACGGCACGTAGCCGACCGCGCCCTTGAAGCGCGGATCCAACACCACCCGCTTCGACGACAGCGTCACGGACGTGGTGAGCTCGGCGCCGCCGACGAGCAGCGCGGTCTCGCCGCCCAGGCTCGCGCCGAAGATGCCGATGCGGCCCGTATCGACGCGGTCGCGCCAGTGCGGATGCGCGATCATGACGTCGAGCGCCGCGGATGCCGACAGCGGTCGCGTCGCCTGCAGCGCCGTGTAGCGCTCGAACTGGAGCAGCATCGCGGACACGTTGTCGAGCCCGAACGTCGCGTAGCGGGCGTCGGCGTGGAACGGCGCGACCACGACGTAGCCGTGCGAGGCGAACACCGCCATCGAGCGCAGGTACGCGTCGCCGAGCGGGCTGCCGGCGTAGCCGTGCGACAACACGACGAGCGGCACCCGCGTCGCGCCATCGGGAAGGATCGGCAGCTCGGCACCGCGCTGCATTCTCGGCACGAGTCGTCCATCCGGCAAGGCGTAGTCCGCCCGCGTGTTCGACGGACTCGTCGGATAACAGGCGAGCAGCACGTAGGTGAGCGACTGGCCCCGCCACGGGCCGAAAAGGTCACGGTCGTCGGGCGCGGTGAAGCGCGCGATCAGCGTATTCGCGGGGTCGGTCAGGAGCTCGGTGAGGTAGCGGCCGCTGCCGTCGTCGCGAGGCACGCCTTCCCACCACAGCGCGATCGGC
>CAYQAF010000048.1:0-9096 GCA_964415375.1 uncultured Alcaligenaceae bacterium | reverse complement strand
CGCGGCACGATCGACAGGCCGGTGAGCTTCTCCTGCGCCTCGATCAGCGACGGCACGAACTTGTCGCCGAAGCCCAGGGCGTTCGCGATCACCAGCGTCTGGTGCGTGGCCTCGCCCATGATCGACGGCAGCATCATCGACTCGGTGAAGTGCGTGTAGTAGCGCAGGTCCTTCGCCGCGTTGACCAGCGTGAACTTGAGGGCGGTGAGATCGCCTTCCATCGCCTTGCCAACGACCATCTGGAACATCGGCGAGTTGATCGGGCCCGCCGACATCAGCTGGTGCAACTTGTTGATCGACAGCCCGGACTTCGCGGCGGCGGCAAGCGCCTCGGCGAACGCAGCGCACATCGCCTGCGCGACGAAGTTATTGATGAGCTTCAACACCAGGCCGTGGCCGGCCGGGCCCGCGTGAACCACGTTCTCGCAGTACGCGGCGAAGACGGGCGCAAGCTTCGCGAACGTCGCATCGTCGGCGCCGACCATCGTGTTCAACCGTCCCTGCTCGGCCTCGACCGGCGTGCGCGACAGCGGCGCGTCGACGAACGCGACGCCCTTCGCCGCCAGTGCTTCGCGGGTCTTGGTGGTCGTCGCAGGCTCGGAGGTCGAAGTGTCGATGACGATCATGCCGGCGCGCGCGACGCTGGCGATGCCGTTCTCGCCGAACACGATCTCCTCGACCTGCGGCGCGCCGGTGACACAGAGGATCACCACGTCGGAAGCCTTGGCGACATCAGCGTTGGTCGCGACCTCCTTCGCACCAGCCGCGAGCAAGTCCTCGAGCGGCTTGCGGTTGCGGTGCGCGCGGACCGTGAGCGGGAAGCCCTTGGTGACCAGGTTCTTCGCGATGCCGTGGCCCATCAGGCCGAGGCCGATGAAACCGATGCGGGGGTTTGCCATTTGATGCACTCCTTGGAAGGAATCAGTCGACGGTGGTGGGGGCGGCGGCGCCTGCCGACGTGCGCGCCCGCCGCTGCTCGTAGAGGGTGATGAAGAGGCCGCTCGCCATGATCACGAGCATGCCGATCAGCGTCCAGAAGGGCGGGAAGGCGCCGAAGGCGATCCAGCCGACCAGCGTGGCCCACACCAACTGTGCGTAGGTAAAGGGGGTTACCGCCGAGGCATCGGCGCGCTGGAAGGCGAGCTGGAACAGGTAATGGCCGAACGAGCCCAGCAACCCGCCGGCGCCGATCAGCGCCACGTCCTGCCAGGGGAACGACGCCGGCCAGTCGACGAACGGGAGCATCGCCGAGAGGGCCACCGCGCCGACCAGCGCGGGATAGAACAGCAGCGCCTGCCATTCCTCGTCCGCGAGCTTGCGCGTGGTGATCTGGAACATCGCGTAGAACCACGCCGAGCCCAGCGCGAGCAGCGCCACGCCCTGGAACAGCTCGGTGCCGGGGCGCACGATCATCAGCATGCCGATGAATCCCGCGATCACGAACGCGACGCGCGCCGGCGTCATGCGCTCGTCCAGGAACACGACGGCGAGGATCGTCACGAGCACGGGGGTCGAGTAGTTGAGCGCCGTCGCCTCGGCGAGCGGCAGGTGCTTCAACGCGCTGATGAAGCACAGCGAAGAGCCGATCAGGATCGCGCCGCGAAACAGCTGCGCGGTGAGCTTGCGCGTGCGCAGCAGCGCGAATCCCGACTTCGGCGCGAGCCAGGCCAGGATCACCAGCGCCTGCACGGTCCAGCGCGCCCAGACCAGCATCGGCACGGGGTAGTACTGGGACAGGTACTTGAACAGCGAGTCGAGCACCGAGAAGCAGAACGTCGCGCCCAGCACCAGCATCACCGCCGACAGCGGCACGTGGCCGTGCCCTCGGGGCGGGGCGTTCACGAGACGTGCCTCCGGAGGGAATGGACGGCGGGTGACGCACGGCGAACCGCCGGCGTCGGCGGCGCGGTCGTGCTGCGATGAGGCGGTCGTCGTGGCAAGGCGCGCGCGCAGGTTACGGTCTCGTGGCGTCGCGGGCCTTCCCGTCGGGAATGGCAGGGTTGCGCGCGACCAGCATCAGCGAGCCCAGCACGATGAGGAGCGCCGGGATCAGGTACTTCCAGTCGACGCGCTGGAACTCGTGCAGCGCCCACGCCGCGCCGGTGGCGATCAGGAACGGGCCGATCACGACCGACGACTTGGTGATGCCGTCGAAGGCCATCACCGCGATGCCGCCGGCGACGAGCCCGGCGGCGATGATCCAGTCGATGTCCGGGAACAGGCGGAACTGCCACGCCAGCCACACGAGGCCGACGACGATCAGAGTCACGGGCAGGCCAGCGTCGCGCATCGACGGTCTCCTTGCGGGCAGTGGGTCGTGAAATGCACGGCACGCGCACCGCGAGATCGCATGAATCCCGCCCGCGTGCGCCGCAGCGAAATGGGGTGGAGCGGGTGAAGGGAATCGAACCCTCGTATGCAGCTTGGGAAGCTGCCGTTCTACCATTGAACTACACCCGCAGGCAGCGGTGATTCTACACCGGCGCCTTGCGCGCCACGGGCAGCGCGTCGGCCGTCGCCACGGCGTAGACGGTGAGCGGCGCGCGGCGGCCGCGCACCTCGATCTCGTTGGCCGACAGCGTATCGACGGGCAATCCGGCAGCGGCCGCCACCGCGTCGGCGAGCACGAGGCGCACGCCGTAAGCCTTGGTGAGCTCCTGCAGCCGCGCCGCCGTGTTCACCGTGTCGCCGACCGCCGAGATCGTGCGCGTGTCGCGCCAGCCGACGTCGCCGATCACCGCCGGCCCGGCGTTGAGTCCGACGCCGAAGTCGAGCGAGTGCGCGAACTGCCGCTGCATGCGCTGGTTGACCTCGCGCATGCGCGCCTCGATGCCGCACACCGCGTCGAGCGACTGGCGGCACGCCTCGCCGAAGTCGCACTCCAGGCCGAAGATCGCCATCACGCTGTCGCCGACGAACTGGTTGGGCAGCCCGCCGGCCGCGGCCACGGCGTCGCCGACCGCCGCGTAGAACTGGTTCTGCACGTAGACCAGATCGAACGGCAACGCGCGCTCCGCGAGGCCGGTCCAGCGGCGCAGGTCGGTGAACAGCACCACCACCTCGCGCTCGACGCTCGCGCGCCCCGGCGGGGCGTGCGAGCCGTCGCTCGCGAACACCGGAGCGACGTTGAGATCGGTCACGGGCCGCAGCTGGCAGGCGAGCCGCACGTCACGCGGCGCATGGATGCGCGCGAGCGTCGCCGCCTCGTCCGGACCCGGCGGCGGCAGGCCCGTCGCCGGCGCGACACGCACGCGGCAGGTCGAGCAGCGCGCGCGGCCACCGCAGAGCGAAAGGTGCACGATCCCCGCCGAACGGCTCGCCTCCAGCACCGTGAAGCCGCGCGGCACCCGCACTTCCGCGTCGGGGTAGCGCAACGTGATGAGCTGGCGGCGGCGCGCGTTCACGACGCGCCTCGCGCCCCGCGCCGCGACCACACCCCCGACCAGCAGCAGGAACGCGACGAGCCAACCGTCGCGGTCGGCCTCGAGCTTCCTGCGCTGCGCCGCGTCGAGGTCCGTGCGATGGGCCGCCTGTGCCTGCGCGAACGCCGGGTCGTCGGCCTGCGCGTCGAGCTCCCGCCCCAACGCGACGAAGCCCGCGAGCGCCAGCGCGGGCAACAGCACCGCCAGCGCCAGCAGCGTGTGAGAAGCGCGCGCGAACCAGGCGCGATGGCGCAGCGAGAGCGTGATGCCGATCGCGCCGTGCGTCCACACCAGCGCCACGAGGACGAACTGCCGCCACGCGCGGTTCCCGTCGAAGATCTGCCAGACGATCCGCTCGTAGCTCGGGCTGCCGCCCATCTCGGTGACGACTCGCGTGCCGAACACGTGGCCGATCAGCAGCAGCGGGATGGCGAAGCCGAGCACGTAGCGCAACGCCTCGACGGGTGGCATCCGCAACGTGCGGCGCTCGTACAGCGCGAGGAGGGCGAGGCCGACGTGCACCGCGGCGGCGCCATAGAGCACCGCCGTCCCGGGCACGCTGGACCACACGCGCACTGCGACCGCGAGCATCGCCTCGGCCGCGGCGAGCGAATGGAGGCCGAGCGCGTGGTTGACGAGGTGCAGCCCCGCGTACGAAAAGAGCGTGAGTCCCGAGGCCAGCCGCAGGTTGCGGCGCGTGACCAGCGAACTGCCGGCAGCGTCGGCCATGCGGCCCCGAATCCTAGAGAAGCAGCGCGGCGACGAAGATGCCGACCATGGTGAACACGAGCGCGACCTTGACGGCCGTGCCGAGCAACAGGCCGATCCACGTGGCGACGCCGACCTTGCCCGCGCGCATCAGGTTGCGATCAGCGATGTACTCGCCGATCGCCGCGCCGACCAATGGCATGAACAGCAGCCCGACGAAGCCGGTGAACACGCCGGCGACCGTGCCGATCGCCGCCCCGGCAATCGCGAGCGGGCTCGCGCCCGCCTTCTTCGCACCCAGCATTGCCGCGACGTAGTCCGCGGCGAAGGCGAGCACGGTGAGCACGGCTACCACGCCCACCGTCCAACCCGAGATCTCGGCGAAGCCGTCGATCCACGCGGCGAGCGCGATGCCCCCGAGCACGAACACCGCACCGGGAAGCGCGGGTAGCACCGTGCCCACGACGCCGACAACGATCATCGCAACGGCCAGGATCCACAACACTATCGTCATGCACGCCTCTCGGCCGCACCCGGCGGTACCGGCGCCGATGATACAGCCCGACGGTCAGAGTTGATCGGCGACGAAGTCCGCGACGTACGTCGTCCAGCCGGCCTCCGGAATGACCGTGACCTCCGTCGCGCGCGCGAGGTCGCGCTCGAACAGGTCGCGTCGCAGCGCCCCGGCGAAGCCGGGATCCGAGGTCGCGACGCAGGTCTCGCCGTTGACGCGCAGCGACAGCTTGTCGAAGTTCGCCGAGCCGACGATGGCCCAGCCGTCGTAGAGGGCCGCCTTGACGTGCGTCATGCCCGGATAGGCGTAGACGCGCACGCCGTTCTTCAGGAACGCACGTGTCGCGATGAGGTTGGCGCTGTTCATGAAACCGGAATCGCCGCGGGTGGGCAGGATGACGCGCACGTCGACGCCGCGCCGCCGGGCCGCGACCAGCGCGGCGACGATCGCGTCGTCCGACACGTAGGCCTGCTCGATCAGGATCTCGCGGCGCGCGGCACGGATCGCCGCCAGCTGCGCGCGCAGAATCTGCGGATCGCCGGGCCGCGTGTACAGCGGCCGTACCTCGACCATCCCCGGCGCGGCGGGTGCCGCCGCCGGCGCCCGGCGGACCTGCGCCGCCTCCGGGAGTCCCGCCAGCACGACACGGTGGAACGCCTCGTCGAAGTCCTGCGCGAGCCGCGCGGCGATCGGCCCCTCGACCTCGACCATCAGGTCGTGCCAGACGTACCGATACTGGTGGCCGATGTTCATCCCGCCGACGAACGCGCGCTCACCGTCGATCAGCAGGACCTTGGTGTGATCCGACGTCAGGAAGGGATTGGGCAGCGTCCGCACCTCGACGTTCGCCCCCTCGCGCAGGTAGCCGGCGGCGGAGAGGGGTTTCGCACCTGCCTCGACCGAGTATGGATAGGGGGTCCGCGACGCGTCGGCTCCGGCACCGATGGAACCGAGCTCGTCGAGGAGCACGCGCACGCGAATCTCGCGGGAACGCGCCTTCAGCAAGTCTGCGATCCGCACCGCGTAGGCATCGCGGTCGAAGATGTACATGCGGATGTCCACGCTCTCGCGGGCATCCTGCACGGCCTGCACGAAGCGCGGGAAGAACGCATCCCCGTCGATCAGCAGCCGGATCCGCCCGCCGTAGCGAGGCGAATCGACGAGGCGGTCGAGGTCGCGTTCCCACGCCGCGAGGTCCATCGGGGAACCGGTTGCGAGTGGCGGCACGGGCTCGGCGCTGCCCACCGGACGCGGCACCGCCGCGATTGCGCTCTGCGCGGCCTGCGTCAGGAAGCGCTCGGTCGACGCGAACGGGCGGGTAAGCGGGGCGAGCACGTGACTCTGCAGCAGTAGCGACTGCGTGAAGTCAAGCGAAACCCCCATCGCGCCGATGCTCGCCGCAGGATCGGGGGCCGCCGCCGGCGCGATCAGCACCGACTGGCCCGCCGCGGGATCGAACAGCACGTAGCCCGCGCCTGTGTCGGGATGGCCGGTGGCGAACAGCAGCGGCAGGGACGCGCCCCAGCGCGCCGCCAGGTGGGCCGTGACCGCCCGCGCGAACTCCTGTTCGCCTACCGTGCGTACCACCGCGAGCTCCGCCGGCTTGCGCTCGTGCACCCAGGTACGCAGCACCCCGCCGCCGTCGCGGTGAAACACGATGTCGACGCCCTGCACGGCCACCAGCGTGGCCTGTCCGGGATCGGCAGGCGCCAGACCCGCGAAGACCTCGCGCAGCAGTGTGTCCCAATCGGCGCGTCCGTGCAGCCGCACCGGCCGCAAACCCGGCTCCGCTTCGATGTTCGGCACCTCGGCAGCGACATCGAGTTGCGCGACCGCATGGAGGGGAGCCCCGGCGGAGCCCGCCGCGATCGGCCAGCTCGCTTCGAGGAAAACATCTCCTCCCGCTCGCGGGTAAGCGAGCAGCACACGCCCGGGAGCGAGCCAGGCGGCACGTGGAGCGCCCGTGCTGGGCAGGGCGGTCACCGGGGTCGCGGCCGGCCCCTGCACGACCGGCGTCGGCGCGCATCCGGACAACGGGATCAGCGTGCCGACCGCCGCAGCCAGCCACAGCGCCCCACGAAATCGGACGATCATCGCCTTGGATCAGCTATGGCAACATGGTAGCGGAACCGTCGTACCCGCGGCGCCCCGCCCATCGCATGAACGCCGACCGCCCCATTCCCAACGTCCTCTCCATCGCCGGTGTCGACCCTTCGGGTGGCGCCGGTATCCTCGCCGACGTGAAGGCCATTTCCGCGAACGGCGCGTACGCCTGCGCCGTGGTCGCGGCGCTGACCGCGCAGAACACCGTGGGCGTCGACGGCATCTTCCCGGTGCCGCCGGATTTCGTGCGCATGCAGATCGACACGCTGTTCAACGACGTTCGCGTCGACGCGGTGAAGATCGGCATGGTCGGGCAGGCGCCGGTGATCGTCGCGGTCGCCGAGCGCCTCGCGCACTGGAAGCCCCCGCACGTCGTGCTCGATCCGGTGATGATCGCGAAGAGCGGTCACGGGCTGCTCGAGCGCGCTGCCGTCGGCGCGCTTGCCGAGTCGCTGCTGCCGCTCGCCACGATGATCACGCCCAACCTGCCCGAGGCCGGCGTGCTGCTGCAGATGCGGGCCCCGGACAACGCTAAAGAGATGATCCGCTGCGCCGAGCGCCTGCGCGAGAAGATGGCCCACGCGGGCGAGCGCTGGGTGTACCTGAAGGGCGGACACCTGCCCGGCGGCGCGGCGATCGACCTGCTGCACGACGGCGACCGGATGATCGAGCTCACGGCACCGCGCGTCGACACCAAGAACACGCACGGCACCGGCTGTACGCTCTCTGCGGCGCTGGCCGCGCTGATTCCGCAAGCGCCCGACGTCCCGACCGCCGCGCGACGCGCGAAGGACTATCTCACCAAGGCCATCGCCAACGCCGACCGGCTCGACGTCGGCAAGGGCCACGGGCCGGTGCACCACTTCCACGCCTGGTGGGGAAAGTAGGGTCAGAATCGACTTTTCCCTCCCCCCGGTCGACCGCCGCGACCCGAAGCCCTGCGTCGCCACGGGACTCCGGCATCGCGCGAGCCCTGCGGGTTGTGACGTCGCGCCGATTGGCGTATCTTGCGCCGACGCTAGGGGTCCTGCCGACGCGGCCTGAACGGCTGTGGGGCGGGTGAGAGAAACCCTAAGAACCTGATCCGGGTAATGCCGGCGAAGGGAAGCGGCGCCCTCCACGGAGGGCCGAACGCTCCTCCGCCGCCAACCGGCGAGCCACCGAGGAGCCCCATGAACGCCAAGGACGAATTCTTCGCGCGCGACGCAGCGGTCGATGCCGCCGCCGTCGCGCCGCTGCCGCGCTCGCGCAAGGTCCACGTCGAGGGTTCGCGCCCGGACCTGCGCGTGCCGATGCGAGAGATCGAGCAGAGCGACACGCCTGCGTCGTTCGGGGCCGAGAGGAATCCCGCGATCGTCGTCTACGACACCTCCGGCCCGTACGGCGACCCTGCGGCGACGATCGACATCCGCAAGGGCCTGCCGCCGCTGCGCGAGCGCTGGATCGGGGAGCGCGACGACACCGTCGAGCTCGACGGCCCGACGTCTGCCTACGGCCGCGCGCGCCTCGACGACCCCACGCTCGCAGGGTTGCGGTTCGACCTCCATCGCAGGCCGCGCCGTGCGCAGCCGGGACGCACCGTCACGCAGATGCACTACGCGCGCCGCGGCATCGTCACGCCGGAAATGGAGTTCGTCGCGATTCGCGAAACCCTGCAGCGCGAGTCGATGCGGGCATCGCTCCCCGCAGCCGTCACGCGACAGCATCCCGGCCAGTCGTACGGCGCCGCGATCCCGCAGGAGATCACGCCGGAGTTCGTCCGCGACGAGATCGCGCGTGGCCGCGCGATCATTCCGGCGAACATCAATCACCCGGAGACCGAGCCGATGATCATCGGCCGCAACTTCCTGGTGAAGATCAACGCCAACATCGGCAACTCGGCGCTCGGCTCGAGCATCCAGGAAGAGGTCGAGAAGATGACCTGGGCGATCCGCTGGGGCGGCGACACCGTGATGGACCTGTCGACCGGCAAGAACATCCACGAGACGCGCGAGTGGATCGTGCGCAACTCGCCGGTGCCGATCGGCACGGTGCCGATCTACCAGGCGCTGGAGAAGGTCGACGGCCGCGCCGAGGAACTCACCTGGGAGATCTTTCGCGACACGCTGATCGAGCAGGCCGAGCAGGGCGTGGACTACTTCACGATCCACGCCGGCGTGCTGCTCCGCTATGTCCCGATGACCGCGCAGCGCCTGACCGGCATCGTCTCGCGCGGCGGCTCGATCATGGCCAAGTGGTGTCTCGCGCATCACAAGGAGAGCTTCCTCTACACGTATTTCGAGGACATCTGCGAGATCATGAAGGCCTACGACGTGGCCTTCAGCCTCGGCGACGGCCTGCGTCCCGGCT
>CAYQAF010000047.1:621-9116 GCA_964415375.1 uncultured Alcaligenaceae bacterium | reverse complement strand
TGTCCTGACCTGTACGTGATCGGTCGTACGCACCCGGGGGAAAAGTGTCGGATCGACACGCCCTTGGCTGGGTGTCGCGCAGCCAGTGAGCAGTCCGGCGAGCAGTCCGGCGAGCAGTCCGGCGAGCAGCCACCCGCCGGCTGCGCCCAGCCACCCGGGGCCGGCTGCGCCGCTCATGGACGCTCCGTCGCTCCGGGCAGCGCGATCTCCACCCATTGTCGCTCGCGCCAGACGCGCAACTTCAGCGGCTGCCCAGGCGTGGCGCTGCGGACCATCGCCTCGAGCTCGGCGGCGCTGGCCACCCCCGCGTCGTTGTAGGCGACCACGATGTCGCCGACGCGCACGCCACCGCGGTCGGCGCGGCCACCCGGCGCGGTGCGCGTGACGATGGCGCCCTCGGCGCTCTCGAGCTCCGCGGCTGCGATCTCGCTCGCGGTCAGGCCGCGGACGGCGATTCCGAGCGAAGCTGCGGCGAGCAGGGCGGGATCGACGGGCCGGGCGTGACCGACCAGCGGGACCGAGATGGTCGCGGGATAGCCGATCGGGCGCGACGCCTCGTCGGCCACGCCGCCCGCGCCAGCACCGATGGCCATCGCGGGAACCAGCAATTGACCGAGGACCATCGGCGCGAGCATCGGGACAGCGGCGGCGAGTGCGATGGCGGCGGCGCCGCCGGTGATCGCTCCGGCGACCGCGACCGACGACGCGGGTTCGCCCTTTGCCGAAGGTACCCGCGTCGGACCGAGCGGCGAGCCCGCGCCCTGGGCCGCGCAGGTCACCTCGAGGGGTTTCGGCGAGACGAGGACCGTCACCGACCCGGGCGTGCCCTCGACGATCCACACGCCGAGGTCGTTGCGCGCCTCGCAGCGCGCACCGTCGGCTCCCGGCGTCTCGATCCGGATCGTTTGGGTCGCGAGCTCCGCCCCGTGCGCAGCGTTGCAGACCTGACCGGGGCCTTCCCCCACGGCAAGGATCGCGACAACGGCGATCGATGCCGATCTCACGGCCCATGCGGTCATTTCGCGGTCGCCGAGGCCACGACCTCGTTCAAGTCCCGGCCGGCCATGCCCATCACTTCGGCGATCGTCCCGCCGAACATCATTCCCATGAGCCCCACGTTGAGCTGCGAAACGTGCACCTGGCCTTGCTTGTCCTCGTATACGCCGATCGAGAGCGGCATGAACGCGGTCACTCCCCGATCGGCGTCGTTGGTCAGGATCCGCGATGCATAGCGCGGATTGCAGACGTTGACGCTGCCAACGCGCTCCATCGCACCGAAGGCCGCGGTGCTCTTTTGGTAATCGTTAGTCGCCAGCACGCGCCAGTCCTGCTTCTTCGCAAGCGCGGCGCCGAGCGCGTTGACGGTGTCGTCGTAGCTTCGCGCGCTCCTGTGCGTGAGCAGCATCATCGACGGCATCGCGAACCACACGACCAGCCCCATGAGGGTCATGCCAACGGCCATCCAGCCGAGGGCGGAGACCATTCTTCTCATCTGTGTGTCTCCTCTGCGTGCGCCGGGGCGCCAGTGCGACTACAAACATCTTCGCCGGTGCTCGCCCCGTCGTGTCAATCGGTCGCCAACGCCTCGTTCACGATCTCCTGCGCCTCGGCAACGATCGCCTGCAGGTGAGGCTTGTCCTTGAAGCTCTCGGCGTAGATCTTGTAGATGTTCTCGGTACCCGACGGTCGTGCCGCAAACCAGCCGTTCGCGGCGACGACCTTCAAGCCACCGATCGGCGCGTCGTTGCCTGGCGCGCGCGTGAGCTTCGCCGTGATCGGCTCGCCGGCAAGCGTTGCCGCGGTTACCGATTCCGGCGACAGCTTGCCGAGCTTCGCCTTCTGCTCCGGCGTGGCGGCGGCATCGATGCGCGTGTACAGCGGAGTGCCGAACTCGGCAGCGAGGTCGCGGTAATGCTCCCCTGGGTCTCTTCCGGTGCGCGCGGTGATCTCGGCGGCGAGCAGGTTCATGATCAGGCCGTCCTTGTCGGTCGTCCAGACGGTGCCGTCGCGCCGCAGGAAGCTCGCGCCGGCGCTCTCCTCGCCGCCGAAGCAGAACGTGCCGTCGAACAACCCCGGCACGAACCACTTGAAGCCCACTGGTGTCTCGCAGAGCTTGCGGCCGAGCTTCGCCACGACGCGGTCGATCATCGAGCTCGACACGAGGGTCTTGCCGACAGCGGCCGACGCAGGCCACTGCTCGCGGTGCGTCAGCAGGTATTGGATCGCTACCGCGAGATAGTGGTTCGGGTTCATCAGTCCGGCCGCGGGCGTGACGATGCCGTGGCGGTCCGCGTCCGGATCGTTGGCGAACGCGACGCGGTAACGGTCCTTCAGTTCGACGAGACGCGCCATCGCGTAGGGGCTCGAGCAGTCCATGCGGATCCTGCCGTCGTGATCCACCGTCATGAACGAGAACGTCGGGTCGATCACGGGATTCACGACCGCGATGTCGAGCCCGTAGACGGTGTTGATCGGCTCCCAGTACGGCGAGCCCGCGCCGCCCAGCGGATCCACCGCAAGCGCGAGGCCCGACGCGCGGATCGCCTCCATGTCGACGACGTGGCGCAGGTCCTCGACATAGGGCAGGATCAGGTCCGCCTGCCGCGTCGTCGTCGCGCGCATTGCCGCGTCGGTCGACACCCGCTTGACGTCGCGGATTCCGGCGCGCAGCAGTTCGTTCGCACGACTTTCGATCGCGCGCGTCACCTGCGTGTCCGCCGGGCCACCGTCTGGCGGGTTGTATTTGAAGCCGCCGTCTTCGGGCGGGTTGTGCGACGGCGTGACCACGACGCCGTCGGCGAGATGCTCTCGACGACCGCGATTGTGGACGAGGATCGCGCGCGACACGACGGGCGTGGGCGTCACGCCGTCGTCGCGCTGGATCACCGTTTCGATGCCGTTGGCGGCAAGCACCTCGAGCGCGGTGCGCTGCGCGGGGCCGGACAGCGCGTGCGTGTCCTTGCCCATGTAGAGCGGGCCATCGATGCCCGCGCCTCGCCGGTGCTCGCAGATGGCCTGCGTGATCGCGAGGATGTGCGCTTCGTTGAACGATCCCCGCAGCGACGAGCCGCGATGTCCGCTGGTGCCGAAGGCAACCTGCTGCGCAGGGTCGGCCATGTCGGGCGCCCGGCCGTAGTACGCCTCCTCGAGTTGGTTCAGGTCGACGAGCAGACTCTTCGGTGCCGGCTTGCCGGCGAGCGGCGAGATTGCCATGGATCGCGAGGCCTTTCGCAGTTGGTGGCGCACGCATCGCAGCGCACGCCAGCTTGACTCCTGTGGGCAAGCTTACTGCGCGCGGATACGCAGGGAATACCCCGTTCGCGCAAGGTCGACGCGCTTCCCGCGCAACGTCGACAATTCCGGCAACGATGCCGCGCCGTATCCCGTGAACAGCGTCGTGGGGCGCGCCCTCGGTTCAGGCGCGGACGCCGGCGGCGATCAGCGCCGCCGCCGCGGCGGCCAGCGCGTCGGGCACGACCGGCTTGGGCAGGAGCGCGAACCCGGCGGCGCGCACGGCCTGCGCGGCGGAGAGACTGGTGTCGCCGGATACGACGAGTGCCGGCACGCGGGCACCGATCTCGTGGCGCATTGTGGCCACGGCATCGAGGCCGCTCGCGTCGCGCTCGAGACACAGGTCGGCGACGATCAGATCGGGACAGCGTGCGAGGCGGGCGAGCTCCGCCAGCGCATCGTCGGCGTCGCGCCCGCCCGCGACCGTTGCGCCCCACGCGGCGAACAGCGTACGCATCGCGTCGACCGACGAGACGTCGTCGTCGACCACCGCGACCGTCGAGCCGGCGAGCGCGCCGCCGGTGGCGCAGGCGGCGTGGGGCTCCCTTCGCAGCGGAGTGCGCACGCCCGTCACGCGGGGGGCGACTACACCGAAGCGCGATCCGCAGCCGGGCTGCGATTGGAGCGTGACCTCGTGCCCGAGCAGCCGGGCGAGTCGGCGCACGATCGCGAGCCCGAGACCCATGCCGCGTCCGTTGGGGTTCGTCGTACCCGCGCCGCGCACCTGGAAGAACTCTTCGAAGATGCGTGCGCGGTGCTCGGGCGCGATGCCCGTACCGGTATCGACGACTTCGACGACGACGTGATCGCCGCGCCTTCGCGCGCCGATCACCACGCCTCCCGAACGCGTGTAGCGCACCGCGTTGGCGACCAGGTTGCGCAGGATGCGCGTGAACAGTGCAGGGTCCGTGTCGACGGCGAGGCGGGTCTGGACGGCGACGAGCCGGATGCCCTTCAACTCGGCCTGCGGCCTGAACTCGGTGACGAGCGACCCAAGGAGCGGGGCGAGCGCGACGCGCGATCGTTCGGCCACGAGCGCGCCGGCCTCCAGGCGCGAGAGGTCGATCAGCTGGCCGAACTGGGACTCCAGCGCGTCGAGTGCGCCCTGGACGCGCCCGACCAGCGCCCGCACGTCGGCGTCGACGGAGCGCGTGGCCAGCGCGGCGACGAACAGGCCGGCCGCATGCAGCGGCTGGCGCAGGTCGTGGCTCGCCGCGGCGAGCAGTTGCGACTTTGCCCGGTTGGCCGATTCGGCGGCGGCGCGGGCCTCGACCGCCGCGCGCGTCTGCGCCCTGAGCTCGTCGATCAGGTCGACGTTCTCGTAGCGCGTCGCCATCGCCTGCGTGAGCACGTCGTTGACGCGGTGCCCGAATGCCAGCACGAAACCCAGCACGACGCTCATGACGAGGGCGGTATCGATGTGCACCGGGTCGCCCGACCAGGCGACGCGGACGATCAGCGGCACCAGTGCCGGCAGCACGAACCCGTAGAAGGACGGCCTCCAGATCGCGGTGAGGTTCAAGCCGCCGAGCACGACGCCGAACAAGCACACGATGAGCAGCGCCTGATGGGCCGGCGAGTCCGGGTACATCGCGACCGCGGCACCGCCCCAGAGGGCGCCGGCGATCGTCGATCCCGCGGCCCAGTAGTGGCCCCAGCGCAGCACGGCATCGTCCCCCGGGCGCGCCCGGCGCCACGCGACCGTGAGCCGCCAGCGGGCGAGCTGGTTCACCACGACCAGCGCGACCCAGCACGCCATGGTGATCGGCGGCGTCACGCTCCACATCGCGATGCCGAGGAGCACCGCGCCGAGCAGCATCGAGAGCGTGGTGCGCGGCAGGCTTGCGTAGGCGAGCGCGACCTGGTCGGCGCGCGCACGCGCAACGAGCGTGGGGGCGACCCCCGCGAGCGGCGGCATCGGGGACGCTGCGCGGGGAACTACGAGCGTGCGAAGAGGCTCGTGCCGACACCCCGGTGCGCGAGCTCGGCGATCGCCTGCGCCCGCGTGTGGACGTTCAGCGCGCGCAGGATCGCCGACACGTGCACCTTGACCGTCCCCTCGGAGAGCCTCAGGTCCCGGCAGATCAGCTTGTTGGGCTTGCCCTGGGCGAGGAGCGCGAGCACGTCGGTTTGGCGGCGGGTGAGTCCGAGCGTTTCGGGCGCGGTCGCGATGCCGGGCGCCGGCGCAACGGGCGCGCGGGCAAGGTCCGGACGGGGGCAGGTGCGGCCGTCCAGCAGCCGCTCGACCGCGAGCACGAGATCGCGTCCGCTCGCCGTCTTGGCGATGTAGCCTCGCGCACCGGCAGCCAGCGCGGCGTCGACGGTGGCGCGGTCGTGCGTGGCGGAGAGCACGGCGATCGGCAGCCGCGGGAAGTCGCGCCGCATCGCTCCCAGCAGTTCGAGCCCGCGGGTGCCCGGCAGCGCGAGGTCCAGCAGCACCAGCGCGCAGTCGGGGTGCGCGGCGAGCATCGCGTAGGCTTCGTCGCGGTC
Organism: uncultured Alcaligenaceae bacterium; assembly: GCA_964415375.1. Classification (GTDB taxonomy): domain Bacteria; phylum Pseudomonadota; class Gammaproteobacteria; order Burkholderiales; family Casimicrobiaceae; genus VBCG01. The sequence continues at coordinate 3,335 of CAYQAF010000047.1, read as the reverse complement.
GGCCGCACCGATCACGGACAGCGACCGTTCGCCGCGCGGCAGCAATTGTGCGAGCGCCGCGAGGATTAGAGGGTGATCGTCGACGACGAGGATCTTCATGACCGCCTCCCGCGATCCACGCGCGGGCGCCGGGATTGGCGCCAGGCCGCGTGCGACAGAATCTACAGATCGCTCGCGGCCGGTAAGCTGGCCGAATCGTCAGGGCGCGGGAACCGATCCTGCTGTGCGCGAGTGCGTCAATCGGACGCAGGGACGATGCGAGCCAGTTTCGTGCAGCGCGAGTTCCCGCGGCGCCGATCGCTCGGGGTGGCGCTATTCGTGGCGAAGCGCGTCGATGGGCGCGAGGCGCGCGGCCTTGCGCGCGGGATAGAAGCCGAAGAACACGCCGATCGCGCCGGCGAAGAGCACGGCGGCGACGACCGCCGTGATGTCGGTCTCGGTGCGCCAGCCGGCGAAGTGGCCGACCGCGAGCGTGGCGGCGACGCCGAGGGCGATGCCGATCAGGCCGCCGATGAGCGCGAGCGTCACCGCCTCGACAAGGAACTGCATCAGGATGTCGCGACCGCGCGCGCCGACGGCCATGCGCAGCCCGATTTCGCGCGTGCGCTCGGTGACCGACACCAGCATGATGTTCATGATGCCGATGCCGCCGACGATGAGCGACACCGACGCGATCGCGGCGAGCAGCGCGGCCAACACGCGCGAGGAGGCCTCCTGCGCGGCGAGCACCTCGGCGAGGTTGCGCAGGAAGAAGTCGTCCTCCTGGTTCGGCTGGAGCCGGTGGCGCTGGCGCAGCAGGTCGCGGATCTCCTGCTCGGCGACGGCGAGGTCGGCGCCGTCCTTCACCTTGACCGAGATCGAGTTGACGTTGCGCGACTTGGCGATGTTGCCGCCGAGCACGCGCTTGCGCGCGGTGGAGATCGGGATCAGCACGACGTCGTCCTGGTCCTGCCCGATCATGCTCTGGCCCTTGCGCTCCAGCACGCCGATCACTTCGTGCGGCACGCGGCGCACGCGCACGGTCTCGCCGACCGGGTCCGAATCGCCGAATAGACTGCGCGCCACGGTCTGGCCGAGCAGCACAACCTTGGCGGCGGCGTCAACCTCGCTCTGCTCGATCGGCTTGCCCGACGCGACGGGCCAGCCGCGCGCGACCAGGTACTCGGGGGAGATGCCGATGATCGAGCTCGCCCAGTTCGCGTTGCCGAACACGATCTGCCCAGATCCGCGCAACTGGGGCGCCGACGCCTCGATGCTCGGGATCTCGCGCTGCAGCGCGTAGCCGTCCTCCTCGGTGATCGTCTGCTGCGTGCCGGATCCCATGCGCACGCCGCCCGACGAGACCGTGCCCGAGAGCACGATGATCAGGTTCGAGCCCAGGCTCTTGATCTGGTCCTCGACGCGGGCCTGGGCGCCGGCCCCCACGCCGACCATCGCGATCACCGCGGCGACGCCGATGATGATGCCGAGCATCGTCAGTGCCGAGCGCATCTTGTTGACGCGCAGCGCCGCGAGCGCGACGCGAAGGGTGGCGAGGAAGTCCATGCGTGTCGACCGGCGACGGTACCGCTACGCGGCGATGCGATGGGTCCGCGCCAGCGCCGCAGCCGCGTCCTGCGGCACGTTCGGCGTGTCCGAGACCACGAGGCCGTCGCGGAAGGCGAGCAGCCGCGACGCGAACGCCGCGATGTCGTGCTCGTGCGTCACCAGCACCACGGTGATGCCGGTGCGGTTCAACTGCTGCAGCAGCGCCATCACCTCGAGGCTCGTTGCCGAGTCGAGTGCGCCGGTGGGCTCGTCGGCGAGGATCAGCTTCGGATCGTTGACGAGCGCGCGGGCGATCGCCACCCGCTGCTGCTGGCCGCCGGAGAGCTGCGCGGGGTGATGGTGCTCGCGTGAAGACAGGCCCACGGCTGCCAGCGTCTCCCGTGCCTTCGCGTGCCGAGCCGCCGCCGGCATGCCGGCGTAGACCAGCGGCAGCTCGACGTTCTCCAGCGCGCTCGTGCGCGGCAGCAGGTTGAACTGCTGGAACACGAAGCCGATCTTGCGATTGCGGATCGTGGCGAGCGCGTCCGAGGTGAGCCCCGCGATGTCCTCGCCTTCGAGCCGGTAGCGTCCGGACGTCGGTGCGTCGAGGCAGCCGATCACGTTCATGAAGGTCGACTTGCCGGAGCCCGACGGACCCATCACGGCCACGAACTCGCCGGCGTCGATGTCGACACTCACGCCGGCGAGCGCGTGCACGTCGGTCTCGCCCATCCGGTAGACCTTGGTGAGTTCGCGGATTTCGATCAGCATCGTGCGGCGCCCTAGAACGGCAGGCGGGGTCCGCTCGCGGATGGCCGGGACGCCGCCGCGATAGCCACCGTTCCGACGATCACTTCGTTGCCCTCGGCGAGCTCGCCGCCGCTGACCTCGGTGGCGTTGCCGTCCGTGAGGCCGGTGCGCACGCGCGCCTCGACCGGCTTGCCGTCCCTGACGAGGTAGACGCGTCCGCTGCCGCCGACGCTGCCGCGACCCGTCTCGGCCGCGACCATCTCGGCGTACTGCTTCTGCTGCTCGGGACCGAGGATCGCGTTGATCTTCTGGCGCAGGTCGACACGGGCCCGCTCGCCGCGCTGGCGGCGATCGGCCTCGGGCAGGTCGCGCAGCTCCATCATCCGGTTGCGCAGCTCCGCGAAGATCTCGTCTACGCGCGCCTGCTGCGCGGCGTC
>CAYQAF010000047.1:0-611 GCA_964415375.1 uncultured Alcaligenaceae bacterium | reverse complement strand
CTTGAGCTCCTCGACCAGCCGTTGCCGGCGGGCCTGCGCATCGCCCTGGCCGGCACCCGGGCCCGGGGTGGCGGCGACCGGCGCCGGCTCGTCCTTGCCGTTGGTGACGCCGGCCGGCCGGAAGCGCAGCGCGGCGTTGGGCACCTTGAGCACGTTGTCGCGCTGGTCGGTGACGATGCGCACGTTGGCGGTCATGCCGGGCACGAGCGTGAGCGACGGGTTCTGCGTGCCGACGACCACGGTGTACGTGACGACGTTCTGCACGCTCTGGGCCGCCTTGCGGATCTGCGTGACGCGCCCCTGGAAGGTACGACCGGGAAACGCGTCGACGGTGAACGAGACCGGCTGGTCGGAACGAATGCGGCCGATGTCCGACTCGTCGATCGCCACCTCGACCTGCATCTCGCGCAGATCCTGGGCGATCGTGAAGAGCGTCGGGGCATTGAGGCTCGCCGCGACCGTCTGCCCGGCGTCGATCTGGCGCGAGATCACGACGCCGTCGACGGGCGCGGTGATGCGGGTCTTGTCGAGCTCGTTGCGCGCCGAGGCGAGCGCGGCTTCGCGCTGCTTGACCACTGCGGACGCGTTGGACACCTGCGCGTCGGTCGACT
>CAYQAF010000046.1:0-9175 GCA_964415375.1 uncultured Alcaligenaceae bacterium | reverse complement strand
GTCGATGCCGCCGAGCTGCAGCTGCTCGATCGCCTTCGGGTCGTTGGCGAGCTGCCCCGCGGGAAAGATCTGCAGCTTGTAGCGACCCTGCGTGTACTGCTCGATCTTCTGCCCGAACAGTTCGGCGGCCCTGTGGCGCGCGCCGCCCGGCTGGTCGGTGTGGCTGAACTTGAGCGCGGTCTGCGCGGCGGCGGTGCCTGCGAACGCCATTGAGAGCACGGCGACCGCAACGGCACGGAGGGCGAACTTGCGACGGTTCATGGATGTCTCCTCAGGTGGGGTCCGGCGGTAGGACGCGTTGGTGCGTCGCGGCCGTCTAGACAGGTGGCAGGGATTCGACTCCCTTGGGCGGCACGAAGCCGGACAGCGCGACGCGCCTTCCTTCACGATGCGAAACGTAGGCCGCCTCCTGCACGCGCAGGTTGGCGAGGTAGTCGCTTGCGGCGTTCTCCAGCGGCGCGCCGTGGGCGAGGTAATCGAGAACGTGGCGCTGCAGTCTCTCGCACGCGCCGCCGCCGAAAGTGTCGGTGGGTCCCGGGTCGTAGGCGTGCTCCACCTCGGAGCCGTGGTGGGGCTTCCACCACAGCCGGGCGTCGCCGTCCAGGCGCAGCACGCCGCCGTCGCCCTCGAGCCACATCTCCCCGAGCGTGCGCCAGGGATTCGCGGCGACGTGGTCGTTCGACCGGTTGGCATCGAGCAGCCCGGTAGCGCCGCCGGCGAACTCGAACAGCAGGTAGCCCGCGTCCTCGCCTGCCATTGCCGGGTTCATGCGCCGCAGCCTCGCCGTCACCGCATCGACCTCGCCCATCAGGTAGCGGAACGTGTCGATGAGGTGGATCGCCGTCTCGACGATCAGGAACCGCGGCATCGACTGGAAGTACGGCTGCCGGTCGAGGTAGGCCCGCGGGCCCTGCCCGTCGCCCGGGCGCATGCGGAAGCCGACCGTGTGCAGCGTGCCGAGCCTTCCCCGCTCGACCAGCCGGCGCGCCTCGCGGTACCAGGGCTCGAAGCGGAAGTTCTCATGCACGACGAGCGGCACGCCGGCGCGCTCGGCGGTCTCGACCATCGCCACGGCGTCGTCGTAGCTCGTGCCGAAGGGCTTCTGGCAGATCACCGGAATGCCGCGCGCCACCGCCAGCCCGACGTACGCACGGTGCGTCGGCGGCGGCGTGATGATGTCGAGGAGATCCGGCGCGGTGGCGTCGAGCATCGCCTCGACCGACTCGAAGGCCCGCCCGATGCCGTAACGGCGCGTGGCAGCATCGGCCTTGTCGACGTGCCGGTTGGCGATGCCGACGATCTCGACGCCGTCAATCGCCTTCCAGCCTTCGATCTGGAAGCGGCTGAAGAAGCCGGCACCGGCGATGGCGACGCGAAGCGGCTTCATGGCGGCGGTCACAGGTTGCCCGCCACGGCGGAGGCGATCGCCGCGGTACCGTCGCGGCCGCCGAGCTCGATCGGCAACAGCCGGCCCGATGCGAATGCCGCGTCGACCGCCGTCTCGATGCGCCGCGCGGCCTCGCCGAGCCGCACGTCGTCGTGCCGCTCGCCGAGCCAGTCCAGCATCATGGCCGCCGACAGGATCATCGCCGTCGGGTTGGCCTTGCCCTGCCCTGCGATGTCGGGCGCCGAGCCGTGGCACGGCTGGAACAGCCCGTGCCCGTCGCCGATGTCGGCCGAGGGAGCCATGCCCATGCCCCCGACGAGCCCGGCCGCCTGGTCGGAGAGGATGTCGCCGAACATGTTCTCGGTGACCAGCACGTCGTAGGCCCAGGGCTGGCGCACCAGGTCGAGCGCGGTCGCGTCGACGTAGCGGCGGTGCGCGACGATGCCGGGGTGGCGCGTGGCGACCTCGTCGAACACCTTGCGAAAGAACGCCATCGACACGAACACGTTGGCCTTGTCGACGCAGGTGACCTCGCCCGGCCGGCCGCGGGCGCGGCGCCGCTCGGCAAGGCGGAACGCGAATTCGTGGACGCGTGCGGAGCCCTTGCGCGTGATCACCATGGTGTCGCGCGCCTCGCGGTCGTCGACGAGCGTGCCGCGCCCCACCGAGGCGAACAGCCCCTCGGTCGACTCGCGCACGATGACGAGGTCGATGTCGCGCGCGCGGGGATCGGCGAGCGGCAGCGGCACGCCCGGCAGCGCGCGCGCCGGACGCACGCCGGCGTAGAGCTCGAGCCCGAAGCGCAGGTCGAGCTGCGGCGCGATCTCGGTGCCATCGGGACGCCGGATCTCGGGCCAGCCCATCGCGCCGAAGAGGATCGCGTGCGCGTCGCGCGCCGCGGCGAACGTCGCGTCGGGCAGCGCTTCACCCGTCGCCTGGTAGTGCAGGGCACCGGCGGGATGTGACGCGAAGCGCAACTCGAAGCCCAGGCCGCGCCCCGCGCGCTCGAGCAGCGGCAGCGCGGCGTCGATCACCTCGACGCCGATGCCGTCGCCGGGCAGCACGCAGATGTCGTAGTGGGGTAGGGGCATCGCCGCTCCGGTTCCTACAGGCTCGACAGGCGGAACTGCTTCAGGATCTCAGTCAACTCGACCGCCCCGCGCTCGCGGTGCGCGCGGTGGAGGTCGCGTGCCTTCGCGGGGTCGCCGGCGCGGATTGCCTTCACCACGGCGCGATGCTCGCGCGTCGAGTGCGTCGGTCGCGGACGCATGCGCAGCGTCACCATGCGCGCGCGGTGCGCGCGGTCCCAGAAGTTGATCACCACCTCGGCCAGGCGCCGGTTGTCGCACAGGCTCACGAGCTGCAGGTGGAAGCGCTCGTCGGCCTTCGCCCAGGCGTCCAGGTCGTCGGCGGCGAGCGCGGCCTCCATCTCGCGGCACGCAGCCTCGAGCGGCGCCAGCGCGGCTGCTCCCGGTTTGCGCTTCGCCGCGAGCTCGGCCGCCAGCGACTCGAGACTCGTCAGGATCGCGTAGATTTCCGCCATGTCGACCGGCGACACCGGCAGCACGCGCACCCCGTGCCTCGGCACGACTTCGACCAACCCCTCGTTGTGGAGGCGGATCAGCGCCTCGCGCACCGGCGTACGGGAGACGCCCATCTCGAGCGCTAACTCCTGCTCGAGCGCCTGATGGCCGGGCGGCCACGCGTTGTCCAGGATGCGTGCCCGCAGCGCCTGGTAGACGCGTTCGACGGCCCCCTGGACGCGAGCGTGGTCGGTTGCCGGTGCCCGGCGAACGGAAGTCGTGCGGGTTGCCATGGGAGAAGTCAGCGGAAGATCCGAGCCTGCCGGCACCAATGTGTCGGCGGGTACCCGGCGATCGGAGCGTCGAAGGTCGGCAGCCGGTGGTCGAGCAGGCACCCGAGGTACGCGGTGCGAAGCGACGGGCCGCCGAACGCGATGCTGGAAATGTTGCGCAACACCTGCCCGGCGGCGCGGTCGAGGTGCGGGCGTCCCATCGTGCCGGACAGGAAGGCGGATTCGACCCAGTCGACGTGCGCGGCGTCCGCGTCCTCGAGCACCGGCATCTGCGTGCCATCGGGGGCGACCCGCAGGATGCGGTTGCTGACGATGCTCACGACCCACGCGTGCCCTTCAGCATCGAAGGCGAGCCCATCCGGGAAGAAGCCCGCACCGAACGTGGTCACGGTCTGCCGGGGACCGAGCGTGCCGTCGTCGCGGATCGCGAAGCGCGCAAGCCGCCGCCCGAACGTCTCGTTGACCCACAGCCACCGACCCGACGGGTGGAGGGCGAGCTCGTTGGTGTAGCCGAGGCCGTCGGCGACGACGCGCGCACCGCGACGGTCGACCAGGACGACGAAGCCGTCGGCGACGTCGGCGCGGTAGCCACGTGCGCGCGGCGACAGCCACGTGCTCACCGTGATCCAGAGGCGGCCGGCGGCATCCTCGACCACGTAGTTGGTCGGCGGCAGCGCTTTGCCATCGATTTCCGTCAGGACCGGCGTCACCGCGCCGAGCGGTCCGAGCCGGTACACGCCGCCGGCTTCCGCGCCCAGGTGCGCGACCAGGAACGTGCCGTCGCTCGCGAGCGCGATGCCATTGGGTTGCAGCGGCCCCCCGTCCGGGTGCCGCCCGAGAGCGAGCTGCTGCGTGCCGTCCGGGGCGATGCGCATCACGCCGCCGCGCCAGTCGGCCGCGTAGACGTCGCCGTTCGCCGCACAGAGCACGCACTCGGGCCGGCGCAAGTCCGTGCCCGTGAACCGCAATGCCGCGAGCGGAACCAGGCCCGGCGCGACGATCGTCATGGCGTCCTCCTCTCCGCAACCGGTCGCGCCGGCCGGTTCGCTCCGGCGCGCGCCGCTTTTTACGTATACGTTAGCGGATGCGCCCGGACGGGTCAAGCCGACTGCCCCGATGTCTCGCGGTTCCATAGGCTGACCTAGCGCGCCTCGAGGGCCGCCGCGGGTCGCCCGGCCCGTGCCGGCGGCAGCCGCTTCGTGACCTCGGCGACGACCGCCTCGGGCGTGATGCCGAAGTGGCGGAAGAGCTCTGCCTCAGGCCCCGACGCGCCGAACGTGCGCATGCCCACGAACCCGCCGTCCTCGCCCACGAAACGCTCCCAGCCGAGCTTCACCGCCGCTTCCACCGCCACGCGCACCGTGCCGCGGCCGAGCACCGAGGCCTGGTACGCCGCGTCCTGCTGGTCGAAGTACTCCCAGCACGGCACCGAGATCACGGCGGTCGCAGTGCCCTGCGCCTGCAGCGTCGCCCGCGCCGCGAGCGCGATCGCCACTTCGGACCCGGACGCGAACAGCGTGGCACGCCGGGCACCGCCGGAGGCATCCGCGATCACGTAGGCGCCGCGGGCGCAGAGGTTCTCGTCGGTGTGCACGGTCCGCACCGGCGGCAGCGGCTGGCGGGAGTTGATGATCGCGGATGGCGAGCGGCGATTGGCGACGGCAAGTTGCCAGCACTCGGCGGCCTCGACGGCGTCGGCCGGTCGCATCACCGCGAGGTTGGGCATCGCCCGCAGGGAAGCCAGGTACTCGACCGGCTGGTGCGTCGGCCCGTTGCGCCCGATGCCGATCGAGTCGTGGCTGAACACCCAGATCACCGGCAGCGACATCATCGCCGACAGCCGGATCGAGTGGCGCATGTAGTCGGAAAAGACGAGGAACGTCGCGCCGTACGGCACCACGCCCTTGTGCGCGACCATGCCGTTCATCATCGCGCCCATCGCGTGCTCGCGCACCCCGTAGTGCAGGTAGCGTCCGCCGTGGTCGTCGGCGGTGAAGGGCCGCATGTCGCGCTTGTGCTGCGTCGCCGCCTCGAGGTCGGGCGCGCCGCCGACGAGCTCGGGGATCGCGTGCGAGAGCACGCGTGTGATCTCGCCCGACGAGCGTACCGTCGGCTGCGTCGGCGCCTTCGCCACCGCGTCGCGCTTCCAGTCGAGCAGTGCCTTCTCCCACCCGGCGGGCAGCTCGCCGCGCATCAGCCGCTCGAACTTCGCGCGCTGCCGCGGGTCGCTCGCGGCGAGCCGGGCCTCCCACGACGTGCGTTCGGCCGCGCCGCGCCGACCGGCCTCGCGCCACGCGGCGAGGATCGTGTCGGGCACGACGAAGTGCTCGTGTGGCCAGCCGAGGAACTCGCGCGCCGCCTTCGCATCGTCCTCGAACAGCTTGCCGCCGTGGGCGACGCGCTGGTCCTCGATGCGCGGCACGCCGAAGCCGATCAAGGTGTTGCACTTGATCATCGACGGCCGCGGGTCGGTCTTGGCCACGGCGATCGCCGCCGCAATCGCGTCCTGGTCGTGGCCATCGCACTCCTGCACGTGCCAGCCGGCGCAGGCGAAGCGGACCATGTAGTCCTCGGTCACCGCCTGCGACGTCGGGCCGTCGTCGGTCATCCGGTTGGAGTCGTAGAGGAAGATCAGCCGTCCGAGGCGCAGGTGCCCGGCAAGCGAGATCACCTCGTGGCCGAGGCCTTCCATCAGGCAGCCGTCGCCGACCAGCGCGTAGGTCCAGTGGTGGACGACGTCGTCGCCGAACTCCTCGTTCAGCATCGCCTCCGCGACCGCCATGCCGGCGGCGTTGGCGATGCCCTGACCCAGGGGGCCGGTGGTGATCTCGACGCCGTGGTCCGGTTCGTACTCCGGGTGCCCCGGCGTGGTCGAGCCGAGCTCGCGGAAGCGCTTCACCTGCTCGAGCGGGAACGCCGCGTAGCCGCACAGGTGCAGCAGCGCGTAGATCAGCGTCGAGCCGTGCCCGTTCGACTGCACGAAGCGGTCGCGGTCGGGCCAGCGCGGGCAGGCCGGGTCGAAGCGCAGGTGGCGCGTGAACAGCGCCGTGCAGATGTCGGCGGCGCCGAGCGGCGTGCCCGGGTGCCCGTCGCCGACGTGGACGATCGCGTCCAGCGCAAGGAAGCGGACGGCGTTGGCCATCTCGCGGGGAGTCGCTGTCATGGTTCGTGCTCCGGCGTTCGTGGCGTGGGGATCAGGCCAGCGTCTGGACGTAGCCCAGCGTCCGCGAAGGATTGTTCGCGACCTGCAGCGCCTCCATCTGCGGTGCGTCGATGCGCCGGCTCAGGGTCTCGTACTTGCGCGTGAGCCGCGCCGCGGTGGCGAAGAACTCGATGGGTTCAGCCTCCTTGGGCACGATGTCGAAGGTCATCCAGTCGTCGTAGCCGAGGCGCTTCACCGTCCACAGGAATTCGATCAACTCCCAGGGGTGCACGGCGCCGGGGAGCAGGTCCCAGTCGGCACGGCCGTCGTTGTCGTTGAGATGCACGTAGAAGAGCCGCCGCGCCTTCGCGAGCAGCGCCGCCGACTGCGACGCGTTCTCGTTGGCGAAGAGCGCGTGGCCGACGTCGAGCGTCACGCCCAGGTTGTCGCGGTTGACGATCTGGCAGAACGCCGCGGTCTCCCCGGCATTGCCGAGCAGCGAACGCACCCGTGGCTCGCTGATCTTGTACTCGATGCAGATCGGGAACGCCGGGTCGTGGTCGGCGATCTCGGCGTAGCACTCGGCCGCGGTGTCGTAGGCGCGCGCGAAGTCGAGCTCGAACGCGTAGTCGATGCCGTCGTTCAGCGGGCAGTTGGTGATACGCGGCGCGCCGATCGCGCGCGCGAGGTCGATGCAGCGCTTGAAATCGTCGACGGCGGCCCGGCGCTCCTCCGGCTTGGTCGACGACCACGCGCCGCGCAACCACCGGTCGGGGCGCACCGATGCGAAGTTGATCGCCGCGATGCCGAGGTTGTTGCGCAGGAGCGCGGCCTTGACCGCCTTCGGATCGGCGAGGTCGCCCGGATAGCGGAGCTCGACGCCCTCGCAACCCTCGGTGCGCCCCGCCATGTCGAGGATCTCGAGGATCGTGCGCGGTTGCTGGTACTGCAGGAAGCGGTTGCGGGTCTGGCCCATGAACAGCGTCAGGATCGCGAGGCGTGCCATCGTTGGCTCCAGGGGGTGCTTCGTTCAGAACGCGCCGCGCACGACGTTGGCCGGCGTGCCCTGCGCGAAGCGCTCGATGTTGTCGATCACCTGGTCGGCGAGCGCCTGCTGCGCCTGGGTGCTCGCCCAGGCGATGTGCGGCGTGAGGATGAAGTCGGGACGCGCGGCGAGCCGCATGATCGTGCTGTCCGCAGGCGGCGGCTCGGGGATCGCCACGTCGAACGCCGCGCCGGCGAGGAGGCCCTCGTCGAGCGCGCACTCGAGGTCCTCCTCGACGACCAGGCCGCCACGAGACGCGTTGACCAGCACCGGCCGACGGCGCATGCGGCGGAACTCCGCCATGCCGAGCAACGCCCGGGTCTCCGGCAGCAGCGGGCAGTGCAGCGTGATCACGTCGGCCGTCTCGAGCACCTCGTCGAACGGCGTGTAGAGCGGCCCGAGGCCGCTCTTGCCCTTGTGCGCGGCGAACATCACGTTCATGCCGAACGCGCGCCCGAGCTGGGCGACGCCCTGCCCCAGCACGCCCTCGCCGATGATGCCCAGGTTGCTGCCGTGAAGGTCGTCGATCGGGTGGGAGAAGAAGCAGAACTGCCGCGCCGCCTGCCACGCACCGCGCCGGACTTCGTCCCGATAGGCACAGAGGTTGCGGCGCAGCGCCAGGATCAGCGCGAACACATGCTCGGGGACGGTGTGGATTGCGTAGCCGCGGACGTTGCTCACCACGATGCCGCGCTCGCGGCAGTAGTCCTTGTCGACGCAGTCGGTGCCGGTGGCCGCGACCGCGACGAGCTTCAGGTCAGGCAACTGCTCGAGCGCTTCGCGGCGCAGCGGCACCTTGTTGTCGATGGCGATCGTCGCGCCGTCGAGGCGCCGCACGACGTCGGCGGCATCGGTGCGCTCGAACTCGCTCCAGCGATGCTCGAACGAGGGTCGGCGCAGCCGCACCCCGGGTGCGAGCGTGGCGCGGTCGAGGAAGACGATGCGGTGCATGCACGGACTCCACTGCCGGAATTCGCCGGTTTCCGCGCAGGTTCGGACGCGCGGCCATTGCGACGCATCCTATAACGTATACTTATCGCATGTGTTGACCGACATCAATAAGCGTGAGCGGATACCGCGATCGTGGCGACGCCGGATCTCGCCCAAGCGCCGGGCGCACTCGGTACAGGGCGAATCCGGCGATCGGCCGGTCGCCGGCTAGCGCGCGCCGGCGAAGACGACGAGCAGGATGGCGAGGGCGAGGTACAGGACCCAGCCCACGACGCAAGGCCGGCAGGCGACGAACGCCCGGGCGCGCGCGAGCGGGGACGCATCGCGCGCGGGCACGGCGCACGAGGCCGCGCGACCGTCGTCCGCGCCGCTCGGCCTCGTTTCGATGTCGACGCGACGCGATCGGTCGCGCGTCGGCCTCACACGGCGACTCGCATCGACCGGCGATCCCCGTTGCGCTTCGCGCCAACGGGGCCCCTCGCCGGTAGCTCGCGCCATCACTCGGCCGCCCAGATCGTGATCTCGCAGGGTGCGTCGGCGCCCGCTTCCACGTGATGCCGGAAACCGTCCGGTTCCAGGATCCGGTACAACGGCGTCGGCTCGAAGTTCGACAGGATCTTCAGCGTGTCGCCGTGGCCGAAATCGGCGATCGCGGTCAATACGCGCTCCAGCGGCTCGGGGGGCTCCAGGCCGCGGATGTCGAGCACCAGGTGTCTGGCCATCGCGCACTCCATCTTCGCCGGCCGGCGCGAACGCTGCCGGTCCTCGCGTCATTGTCCGCCGCACGTCGTGAACTGCATTGACCCGCGTCAAGCGAAAAATTGCGGGCGACGG
>CAYQAF010000045.1:0-9263 GCA_964415375.1 uncultured Alcaligenaceae bacterium | reverse complement strand
GCCTCGACCGCCTGGTGCAGGCCGTCGGACCAGCGCCGCCCGGACATCAGGCGCCCGGTGAACTCGTCGACGATGATCACCTCGCCGTTCTGCACCACGTAGTGCTGGTCGCGGTGGTACAGCCCGTGCGCGCGGAGTGCGGCGTACAGGTGGTGCATCAGCGCGATGTTCGCGGCGTCGTACAGGCTCGTCCCCACCGGGATCAGGCCGGCCTGCCCCAGCAGCGCCTCGCACCGCTCGTGGCCCTCCTCCGAGAGCAGCACCTGGTGGGCCTTCTCGTCGACCCAGTAGTCGCCCGGCCCCTTCTCGTCGGCCTGCTTCGTGAGCTTCGGCGGCAGCTCGTTCAGCCGGTAGTAGACCTCGACGTTGTCGTCGGCCTGGCCCGAGATGATGAGCGGCGTGCGTGCCTCGTCGATCAGGATCGAGTCGACCTCGTCGACGATCGCGTAGGCGAGCCCGCGCTGCACGCGCTCCGACGGCGCGAACACCATGTTGTCGCGCAGATAGTCGAAGCCGAACTCGTTGTTCGTGCCGTAGGTGATGTCGGCGCCATACGCCGCCTGCTTGTCGGCGTGCGGCATCTGCGAGAGGTTCACGCCCACCGTCATGCCGAGGAAGCGGAAGATCCGCCCCATCCAGTCGGCGTCGCGCTGCGCGAGGTAGTCGTTGATGGTAACGAGGTGGACGCCCTTGCCCGTCAGTGCATTCAGGTACATCGGCAGCGTGGCCACCAGCGTCTTGCCTTCGCCGGTGCGCATCTCCGAGATCTTGCCGTTGTGGAGCGCGATGCCGCCCATCAGCTGCACGTCGAAGTGGCGCATGTTGAGCGTGCGCTTGCCCGCCTCGCGGACGACGGCGAACGCCTCGGGAAGCACGTCGTCGAGCGCCTCGCCGTTGCCGACGCGCGTCTTGAACTCGGCGGTCTTCGCGCGAAGCGCTTCGTCGGAGAGCGCGGAGACCGCCGGCTCCAGGGCGCTGATCCGGCGGACGGCCTGGGCGTACTGCTTGAGCAGGCGCTCGTTGCGGCTACCGAAGATGCGGGTGAGGATATTGGAGATCATCGATCTGTCATGCTGCCGCGCAGCCAAAAAACAAGGGGTGAGGACGACCTCACCCCTTCCGTCGCGATCACTGTTTGCCGGCGGAACCCGGGACGCTCGTCGACTACGACGACGCGAGGAAGCGAGCCGGGTTCTGCGGCACGCCGAAGAGACGCACCTCGAAGTGCAGATGGGGCCCCGTCGAGCGGCCGCTCGAGCCCACGGCGCCGATGCGCTGGCCGCGCACCACGAGGTCCCCCTCCTCGACGTTCACTGCCGACGCGTGCGCGTATCGCGACACGAGGCCGTTACCATGATCGATCTCGACCATCCTACCATACTGGGTGTGGAAGCCCGAGTAGATCACCTTGCCGCTTGCGGCCGCGAGGATCGGCGTGCCGGCCTCGGCAGGGAAGTCGATGCCCTCGTGGAACGCGCTCTCACCCGTGAACGGATCGATGCGCACGCCGAAATTGGAGGAGAACCAGCCCTCGCTCACCGGACGCAATGACGGCAGGAACGAGCGGTTCGCCGTGCCCTGCACGATCAGCGCCTCGAGCACCGTGAGCTGGTCGACGCGGGCGTCGACGTCGCGGGCGAGCCGATCGACCAGGCCCGTGAACTCGTCCACCGAGAGCGCACGCGAGGAGGTCGGCGCCGGTCCGCCGCGCCCGGGGACCGTGCCGGGCTGCATCGACTGCAGCTCCTGCGGCTTGAGGCCCGCGGCCTTGGCAAGACGCTCGCCGAGCCCGTCCAGCCGCATCATCTGCGCCTGCAGCTCGCCCAGGCGCACGGCCATCGCCGCCAGGTGCCCCTGCACCTTTTCCTGCATGCGCGCCGCTTCCTGGCGCTGCTCGGCGAGCAGGATCGTCTGCAGCCACGGGTGCTGGACGGCCGCGGCCCAGCGCAACGTGACAAAATTGAACAAGGTGGCCAGTGCAACGACCACGACCAGAAGCGACAGGCCAGCGGCGGCGAAATGCCGCCAGTCCAGCGTGACCGAGCGGACACGGGCGGCAGCACCGCTCACGAGGATGATATTCAACTCCACAACCCTCCGACCCGGGGGCGCAGCTTCCCGGCAGCGGCGCACATGGCCCGGCCGGGACGCCTGACGCCCCTTGCGCGCATCGTCGATGCCGATGCGCAGCTTGCGTCCTGGAACGACCGCCGCCTGCGCGAGGAGGCCCTGCTGCGGGCCGTGCGCCGCGTGCTGCCTCGGCCGGTCGCCGAACGCGTGTTCATTTCCAATGGCCAGGGCGAGACGCTCGAACTGTCCACCACCTCCGGCGCCGTCGCCACCGTCGTCAGGCAGCGGACACCGGAACTCCTGGCCGCGTTGCAACGCGAAGATTGTAAATTTATCCGAATCCGGCTTCGGGTGCAACCGCAGTCCGCACCAGCGGATCCAGAGAAAACTGTTTCTCGTCAATGGGATAGCCGGAGTTCTCGGCCCCTCGAGGGGCTGGTGGCGACGCTGCCCGCCGGGCCGCTGAAGGCCGCGTTGGGTCGCCTGCTGCGCCGCAGCGGATCCCGGTCTGGTTAAACGGCAGGCCGTCGAAAGGAATCTCGACGAGATCGCGGGCAACGACTCGGGTCGTCCCCGCAGGTACTTTTCGCTAGAGCAGCGGACCCAGCATCGGCGCCAGCAGCCGCTCGGCGGCGAAGAACAGCAGCACCGCGACCAGCACGAGCAGCGTGAACTTCACCACCTGCCAGATGAACTGGAGGTAGCGGCGGTTGCGGGTGAAGAAGTAGAGCAGCAGCGACCCGGCGATCGTCGCAAGCGACAGGAACAGGAGCAGCCGGACGATCACCATCGGGCGCGATGCCCCGGTCAGGCGGGCTTCAGCTGCCAGTCCTGGAACGCGGGAGGCGCCTCGGCATCCGCCACGAACGTCGCGATCTCGAAGGCGTCGGTGCGGTCGAGCAACGCGCGAGCGAGCGCGTTGTTGAGCCCATGGCCCGGCTTGAACGCCGCGTACTCGCCGATCAGCGGGTGACCGAGCAGGTACAGGTCGCCGATCGCGTCGAGCACCTTGTGCTTGACGAACTCGTTCTCGTAGCGCAGCCCCTCGGCGTTCAGGATCCGCGTCTCGTCCAGCACGATCGCGTTCTGCAGGCTGCCGCCGAGTGCGAGCCCGGCCGCGCGCATCGCCTCGACGTCCTGCATGAAGCCGAACGTGCGCGCGCGGGCGACCTCCTTCACGTAGGAGTGCAGCGCGAAGTCGATGACGACGTGCTTGTTCTCCGAGCCGAACACCGGATGCGGGAAGTCGATCGCGAAGTCGAGCCGGTAGCCGGCGTAGGGCGAGAAGCGCGCCCACTTGTCGCCGTCCCGCACCTCGACGGGCGCCGTGATCCGGATGAAGCGCTTCGGCGCGTTCTGCTCCACCACGCCCGCCGACTGCAGCAGGTACACGAACGGCATCGCGCTGCCGTCCATGATCGGCACCTCCGGGCCCGCGATGTCGACACGCAGGTTGTCGATGCCGAGCCCGGCGAGCGCCGACATCAGGTGCTCGACCGTGGATACCGTCGCGCCTTCGCCCTTGAGCGTCGACGACAGTCGCGTGTCGCCGACGCGGTCGGCCCGCGCCGGGATCGAGACCGCCACCGGCAGGTCGGTGCGGCGGAACACGATGCCCGAGTCCGCCGGCGCGGGCAGGAGGGCGATCTCGACGCGGGCACCGGTGTGGAGGCCCACGCCCTTGGTCGAGATCGCTTGCCGCAACGTGCGCTGCTTGAGCATCCGCCTAGCCTAGCACAGCGAACCTTCAGTCGGCCTGCTTGCGCAGGAACGCCGGGATCTCCGCGTAGTCGACCGTGCTCTGCGACGGCCCGGTGGCCACGGTCCGCCGGCGCACGACCGCCGGCTGGTCGAGCTTGTCGTAGTCGATCGTCTCGACGTGCACGCCGTAGCCGTCGGTGCCGGTACGCGAGGTGACCTGCGCGCTCTCGAGCACCTCGAGCTTCGGCGGGCGCTTGGCCTGCAACTGGGTCCCGCCGAGGCCGGTGGCGATCATCGTCACGCGCAGCCGGTCCTCCATCTGGTCGTCGATCACCGTGCCGACGATGACCATCGCGTCCTCGGCCGTGAACTCCTTGATCGTGCTCATGACGTCGTGGTACTCGCGCATCTTGAGGCCCGACGACGCGGTGATGTTGACCAGCACGCCGCGCGCGCCGAGCAGGTTCACGTCCTCGAGCAGCGGGCTCTTCACCGCGGCCTGCGCCGCCTGCTTGGCGCGGTCGGTGCCGCTCGCGGTCGCCGAGCCCATCATCGCCATGCCGACCTCGCCCATCACGGTGCGCACGTCGGCGAAGTCGACGTTGACGAGGCCGGGGTTGTTGATGATCTCGGCGATGCCCGCCACCGCGCCGTGCAGCACGTCGTTGGCCGCCGCGTAGGCGTCGAGCACCCCGACGTCCTCGCCCAGCACCTGCATCAACTTGTCGTTCGGGATGATGATCAGCGAGTCGACGCGCTTGCCGAGCTCCTCGATGCCGGCCTGCGCGACGCGCGTGCGCTTGCCCTCGAACGAGAACGGGCGCGTGACGACGGCCACGGTGAGGATGTTGAGGCTCTTCGCGATCTCGGCGATGATCGGTGCGGCGCCGGTGCCGGTGCCGCCGCCCATGCCGGCGGTGATGAAAAGCATGTCGGAGCCCTCGATCGACTCCGCGATGCGGTCGCGGTCCTCCATCGCGGCATCGCGCCCGATCTCGGGCTTCGCCCCCGCGCCGAGGCCGCGCGTCAGGTTCGAGCCGAGCTGGAGTTGCGCGCGCGCCGTCGCACGGCGCAGCGCCTGCGCGTCGGTGTTGGCAGCGATGAAGTCGACGCCGGCGAGGCCGCGCCGGATCATGTGCTCGACGGCGTTGCCGCCGCAGCCGCCGACGCCGATCACCTTGATGATCGCGCCTTCCTGCGGGTCCTGGTCGATGATTTCGAACATGGTGTGCTCCTGTCTTTCGGGGTTCAGAGGTGTGTCGAGGTTGGTCAGTTGAACTGATCGCGTTGTCGTGGCTTTCCCTGGCTTTCGTCGTCTCTTCTCGTCATGTCGTGTTCGCGTGTTCCGTTTCCGCATCCCTGGCTCGCTCCGCTTCATCCACTCTCCCTGACCCCGCTCACGGGTCAGAAATTGGCCTTGAACCACTGCCGCATCCGCTCGGCGACGCCGCCGATGCCGGCGGACTGCGTGCGCGTCGCCTCGGCGCGCAGCCACTGGTCGCGGCCCTCGAGCAGCAGCCCCATCGCGGTCGCGTAGCGCGGGTTGCGCACGACCTCGGCGAGGCTGCCCGAGTACGCCGGCACCCCGACGCGCACCGGCAGGTGGAAGACCTCCTCGCCCAGCTCGACCATGCCGGCGAGCTGCGCGGTGCCGCCAGTGAGCACGATCCCTGACGAGAGCAGCTCCTCGAACCCCGAGCGGCGCAGCTCCGCCTGGACGAGCGAGTAGAGCTCCTCGATGCGCGGCTCGATCACCTCGGCGAGCGTCTGGCGCGACAGCTTGCGGGGGCCGCGCTCGCCTACGCCGGGCACCTCGACCACCTCGGTCGCGTCGGCGAGCTGGCGCAGCGCGCAGCCGTGGCGCACCTTGAGCTCCTCGGCGTCCTTGGTCGGCGTGCGCAGCGCCATGGCGATGTCGTTGGTCACCTGGTCGCCGGCGATCGGGATCACCGCGGTGTGGCGGATCGCGCCGTTGGCGAACACGGCGAGGTCGGTGGTGCCCCCCCCGATGTCCATCAGGCAGACGCCGAGCTCCTTCTCGTCGTCGTTCAGCACGGCCATCGCCGACGCGAGCGGCTGCAGGATCACGTCCCTGACGGTGAGCCCGCAGCGGCGGACGCACTTGACGATGTTCTCGACCGCGGACACGGCGCCGGTGACGATGTGCACCTTGACCTCGAGGCGCACGCCGCTCATCCCGAGCGGCTCGCGCACGCCGTCCTGGCCATCGATGATGAATTCCTGCGGGAGGATGTGCAGGATCTGCTGGTCGTTCGGGATCGCGACCGCGCGCGCGGTCTCGAGCGCCCGGTCGACGTCGCCCGCCGAGACCTCCTTCTCCTTGATCGCCACCATGCCGCTCGAGTTCAGGCTGCGGATGTGGCTGCCGGCGATGCCGACGTAGACCTCGCTGATCCGGCAGTTGGCCATCAGCTCGGCCTCCTCCAGCACGCGCTGGATCGAGGCCATCGTGGCGTCGATGTTGACCACCACGCCCTTCTTCAGGCCGCGCGACGGATGCGTGCCCAGCCCGATCACGTTGAGCGTGCCGTCCTCGGCCACCTCGGCGACCAGCGCCGCGACCTTCGACGTACCGATGTCGAGCCCGACGATCAGGTCCTTCTTGGTCTCTTTGCCCATGCTCCTGTCCTAGGCGCCCGATTTCGCCGGCGCCTCGCGCAAACCCGGCACGCGGGCCGCAAAGCCGTTGCGATAGCGCAGGTCGACGTGGTCGACGCGCGTGCCCTGCCGCGCAAGCGCCCCGATGGTCCTGCCGTAGGCGGCGACGAACCTCGACAGCCGTCCCGACGGGTCGTCGCGGCCGAGCTCGAGCGAGAGCGGTCCCTGCGGCCCGTCGGCGCGCACGCGCCACGCGCCGCGCGCCGAGACGGCGAGCTCGGCCACGCCGAACCCCAGCGGCGCGAGCGCCGTCGTCCACTCGGCATAGCGGGTCGCGATCTCGCCGGCATAGTGGTCCGGCCCGCGGAACTGCGGCAGCGGCCCGGCGTGCGTGGCGAGGAAGATCTCGCCGTCGAGGTTGACGAGCCCGCCGTCGTTCCAGCGCGCGAGCGGCCGGTGCTCCTCGATCACGATCTCGAGGCGGTCCGGCCACTGCCGCCGCACGCCGACCTTGCGCACCCAGGGCACCGCGCCGATCGCGTGGCGCGTGGCTTCCAGGTCCATCGTGAAGAACGTCCCGGAGAGCTCGTCGCGGATCACCGCCTCGAGGTGCGGGGCGCTCGCGCGGACGGGCGGCGCCGCAACCGCGACCTCGCGGATCGCGAACAGCGGCTGGCGCGCGAGCCACATCCCGAGGGCGGCGACGACCGCGACGGTCGCCATGCCGCCCAGCGTCAAGGCGAGCGCGTTCAGCGCCTTCGCGTCATCCCACATGCGCGCCTCGCAGGATCTCGACGCAGAGCTCGTCGAAGGGAATGCCCGCCTCGCGCGCGGACATGGGCACCAGGCTGTGGCCGGTCATGCCGGGGGAGGTGTTGACCTCGAGGAATGTCCAGCGCCCGGAGGCGTCGAGAATCAGGTCGAGCCGGCCCCACCCCTCGCAGCCGATCAGGTCGAACGCGGCGAGCGACTGCACGCGGATCGCCTGCTCGACGCCCTCGGCGAGCCCTGCGGGGCAGAGGTAGCGCGTCTCGTCGGAGAAGTACTTGTTGTGGTAGTCGTAGTTGCCCTGCGGCGCCTCGATGCGGATCAGCGGCAGCGCGCGCCGGCCGACGATCGACGCGGTCAGCTCGACGCCCTGCACGAACGCCTCGACCAGCACTAGCGGATCGTGCTGCGCAGCCGCCGCGTACGCGGCGGCGAGCTCGCCGTGGTCGGCCGCGGACACCTTGGTGATGCCGATCGTCGAACCCTCGCGCGCAGGCTTGACGATCAGCGGCAGACCGAGCTCGGCGACGACCCGTGTCCAGTCGGTGCGTGCGTCGACCACGCGCCAGCGCGGCGTCGGGATGCCGGCCGCCGTCCACACGAGCTTGGTGCGCCACTTGTCCATCGCCAGCGCCGAGGCCATGACGCCGCTGCCGGTGTAGGGGATCCGCAGCGTCTCGAGCGCGCCCTGCACGGTGCCGTCTTCGCCGAAGCGGCCGTGCAGCGCGATGAAGGCGCGCTCGAACCCCTCGCGCTGCAGCGCCCAGAGATCGCGCTCCGCGGGATCGAACGCGTGCGCGTCGACCCCTTGCCGCACCAGCGCCGCGAGCACCGCGTTGCCCGACAACAGCGAGATCTCGCGTTCCGACGAAGGTCCACCGAGCAGCACCGCCACCTTGCCGAATCTGTCGCGTGCGCTCACCGGACTACCCTCCGCGCTGACGCGCTTCGGGGCGGATTCGCCCTCGGGGCGGCCCGTCGGGCTCATGCGGCCTCGCCCACGATGCGGACCTCGGGCTCGAGGTCGACCCCCGTGCGCTCCCGCACGACGCGACGCACGTGCCCGATCAGCGCCTCGATGTCGGCGGCGCGCGCGTCGCGGCCGGGATTGACGATGAAGTTCGCGTGCTTCCCCGACACCTGCGCACCGCCGATGGCAAGGCCCTTGAGCCCGCACGACTCGACGAGCCGCGCAGCGTGATCGCCGGGCGGATTGCGGAACACGCTGCCGGCGTTGGGCAGCGACAGCGGCTGCGTCGCGATACGGCTGCCGAGCAGTGCCTTGATCCGTGCCCGGGCGGCGATCGCATCGCCGGCGGGAAAGCGGAACCACGCGGCGGTGAAGATGCCCCGCGGCGGCGTGCCGTCGCGCTCGGCGACCGCACGGTAGCCGACGCGGAAGTCGCCACGTGTGCGGACCGCGAAGGTACCGTCGCGCAGGAGCACCTCGGCGCGGTCGACGAAGTTCCAGGTCTCGCCGCCGTAACAGCCGGCGTTCATCGCCAGCGCGCCGCCGACGGTACCGGGAATGCCGGCCAGGAACTCGGCCTCCGCGCAACCGTGCATCGCGGCGAAGCGCGCGAGCTTCGGGCTGGCGAGACCGGCGTCGGCGTAGATCATGCCGTCCTGCACCGCCAGCATGGCGCCCGGGTTGTGCATCAGGATCACCGTGCCGCGCACGCCGCCGTCGCGCACCAGCAGGTTGCTGCCGAGGCCGATCACGGTGATCGGCTCCCGCGCGGGAAGCGAGCGCACGAACGCAGCGAGGTCGTCGCGATCGGCGGGGACGTACAGCCGGTCGGCGCGGCCGCCGGCGCGCCAGGTCGTGTGGCGCGCGAGCGGCGCGTCCTGCGCGAGCGTGCCGCGCAAGGCGATGTGCGAGAGCGGCTCGTGCATCATCATTCAGGAACCCGCCGTGAGGAGCGCGGGCACGCCACCCACCGAGCCCGCGCCCATCGTCAGGACCACGTCGCCGTCGCGCACCAGGCCGCGGATCGCCTCCGGCAGGTCCGCGGCCCCCTCGACGAACACCGGCTCCACCTTCCCGGCGACGCGCACGGCGCGCGCGAGCGCGCGGCCGTCGGCGGCGACGATCGGCGCCTCGC
>CAYQAF010000044.1:0-9284 GCA_964415375.1 uncultured Alcaligenaceae bacterium | reverse complement strand
GGCGAATGCTGCGGCCGGTGATGCGATCCTCGACTACATCAAGGGTCAGAACCTGTCGGCCACCGGTCTCACCGTCACGTTCGACGGCGCCACGTCGGCAGCCACCGTGTTTGGTGTCGCCGACGACCAGGCGACCAAGGAGAAGATCATCCTCTGCTGCGGCAACGTCGCGGGCGTGGGGAAGGTCAACGACATGATGACGGTGTCGGTCAGCGAGCCGCCGGCGCAGTACTACACGGTCGTCTCCGGCGACACGCTGTCGAAGATCAGCAAGCAGTACTACGGCGACGCCAACCAGTACATGAAGATCTTCGAGGCCAACAAGCCGATGCTCTCGCACCCGGACAAGATCTATCCGGGTCAGATGCTGCGCATTCCGCCGAAGTGACGTGACGTCGCCCGGTCTCCTCGCCGCCGCGACTGCCGCCGTGCTCGCCTCCGCGGGTGCGGCGGATTTGCTGTGGGCACATCGCCCCGATCCCGGCATCGATGACGATGACGACGAGGACGAGCGGCCGATCGGCGACCCCGACGACGATGACGAAGGGCTCGACGACGACGACGACGAGGACGACGACGAGGAGCCGCTGCAGGTGAGCGGATAGTCGAGGCCCATGTCCCAACCCTTGCTGCAGGCAGCCGAGGCCGGTGACCTTTCGCGCGTGCAGGAACTGCTGGCGGCCGGCGTGGACCGCGATGCGCGCGACGCCGACGGCGCGACGGCGTTGATGCGGGCCGCCCATGCGGGCCATCTCGACGTCGTGCGCGCACTCATCGACGCGGGCGCAGACGTCAACGCCACGGACCCCCGAGGCTGGGGCCCGCTCGCGAAGGCGGTCCACAACCCGGATCTGGACCGGGGATTCGCGGACGTCGTCGAGACGCTGATCCAGGCGGGGGCGAGCGTCGAAGCAACTATCGGCTACGGCATCCGTCCGCTGATGCTGGCTGCGGCCTACGGTGAGACCGCGGTGGCGGAAGCTCTGCTGCGGGCCGGTGCCGACGTCCTGGCGCGCAACGATGGCGGGCTGACCGCGCTGATGATGGTCAAGGAGAAGTTCTACGTCGACGTCATCAATCTGCTCAATGAAGCAGAGCGCGACGCCGGCGTGGACGAAGGCAGTTGCGCGACCAAGAACGCGCCGGACTCCCAGGTCGTGACGTTCCTGAAGCCCATGGCGCGCAAGCCGGCGGGTTGACGCGCCCGCCCTTCTCGGCGCTACTGGATCACCTCGTCGGCGCGCAGCAGCAGCGATTGCGGAATCGTGATGCCGAGCGCCTTCGCGGTCCGCAGGTTCACGATCAGATCGAACTCGGTCGGCTGTTCCACCGGCAGATCGGCGGGCTTCGCGCCCCTGAAGATCTTGTCGGCGTAGGCACCGATGCGCCGCCGCAGCGCCCGACGGTCCACGTCGTAGGTGAGCAGCCCGCCCGCTTCGACGTGTTCCCGGAACGGCAACACCGCGGGCAGCCTGCTGTGCGCCGTGAGGTCGACGATCCGCTTGCCGTTGATTCCCATGAAGGGGTGCGGCAGGACCACGAGCGCTTCCACGCCTCCCTTCGTCATCGCGGCAAAGGCCTCGTCCAGCTGCGCCGGCTCGCGCAGCCTGTGGTAGCTGAGCGTCATCCCGAGCGCCGCGGCCGCGGCCTCCATGTCCTGGTAGTGAACGCGCTCGGGTGGATCCAGCAGATAGGCGAGCACGGCCACCCGCGAGATGCGGGGCGCGATCTCCCTGACGAGTTGCAGGTATTTGCCGACGATCTCCGTCCCGGCGTCTTCTGCCAGCCCCGTGACGTTGCCACCGGGCCGGGCGAGGCTCGCCACCAGGCCGCGCCGCACCGGGTCGATCACGCCCGCCATGACGATGGGGATCGTGCTCGTGGCCTCCTTCGCCGCGCGTGCGTTCAGCGTGGACACGGCGACGATGAGGTCGACCTTCATGTCGACGAGCTCCGCCGCGAGCGTCCGGGCACGATCCTCCTTCCCCTCGGGATACCGGCACTCGATGGCGAGATTGCGGCCTGGCACGTAGCCGTGTTCCCGAAAGCTCTCGATCATGGGCTCCCAGTTCACGCCACCCTTCGTCGGGCACTGCTGCGGCGTGCGCTCCGCTTCCGGTGGAGCAGGCGAGAACGAGAGGAACCCGATCCGGTATACCTTCGCGGGCTGCCGCTCGTCGGCAGCCGCAGGACCAATGACGAGGCCGAGGGCGAGCATCACGCCGAGTCCGGCATACAGAGGCTTCATCGCGACCTCCCGTTCGAGAGCCGGCACTCCACGTACCGGCCGTCCATTCGGTCAAGACTACGCCGCACCCTCCGGATGCGTTCTGTGGTCGGTCAACAAACGCGCTTGCGGTTCGTTCGGTGCGCCGGGTTACCCGCACGCTGGCCGCCTCCCGGCTTGCCGGTGTCATCCATTGGCGTATTCTTCGTCCGCGCGCGACGTGCTCGCGCCGGGAGGGGGTCTGGTGGCGAGGACGCGAAGCACGGCGGGCCGATGATGCGCAGGCGGGACGTGATGCTCGGCGCGGCGACCGCGTCGCGTTCTCAGGATCCCCGGCGCATCTGGAAGCTCGGTGCGACGGCGACTCGCGCGGCGACGCAGGCGACAGGCACGCTTCCGATCGTGTTCTACGGCAACTTCGATCCTGTCGCGACGGGTACCGTGACAAACCTCGCACGTCCCGGCGGCAACGTGACCGGAATTCTCATCGCGCCGGAAGGCATCGTGTTGCCGCTGTCGCTGCTCCTGCGTGCGGACGAGGTGATCCAATGAACCGACGAAGGCTCTGTCTCGTCCTCGCGACGCTTCCGCTGTCGGCGCCGACTTTGGCGCGAGCGCAGTCGAATGCGCCCTTCCGCATAGCGTGGGTCACGACCGAGCGCAAGGATGCGCCGTCGCCCAACCTCGAGGCCTTCCGCACCGGCCTCTTCGAGCTGGGCTATGTCGAGGGCAAGTCCGTGACGATCGACGTCTGGTCGGGCGACGGCTCGGGCGATCGCGTCAGCCAGTTGGCAGGCCAGATCGTCGGCTCGCGGCCCGACGTCGTGGTCGCCAGCGGAGGGTTAGCGCTCTTTCCGCTGGTTCGCGCCGGCGTGAAGCTGCCCACAGTGTTCAGTATCAGCGCCGACCCGGTCGACGCGAAGATCGCGGAGAGCTATGCGCGGCCGGGTGGACACCTCACCGGCATCACGCTGTTCACGCTCGCGCTGGTCGGCAAGCGCCTGGAGTTGCTGAAGGAGGCCGTGCCCGGCGTCCGGCGCGTCGCGCTGGTTGCCAATCCCCAGCACCCCGGCGAGCACCGCGAGCTCGCGGCGGCGCGCGAGGCGACGGCCAAGCTCGGGCTCGAAGTGCACTATTTTCCCGTGAACGCCGCGGCGGCGCTGGAGACCGCGCTCGCGGCCATCGCGCGCGGGCGCGACGATGCGGTCCTCGCGTTCGCCGACGGCTTCACGCTCGGCTTCGCGGGGCGCTTCGCCGCGTTCTCGCTGGAGCACCGGATTCCCGTCGTCGGCGGGTGGGCGCCGTTCGCGCATAAGGGCAACCTGATGACCTACGGTCCGGTGACAACGGAGGTCTATCGTCGACTGGCCGTTTACGTCGACAAGATCCGCAAGGGGGCCAAGCCCGGCGAGCTGCCGATCGAACTGCCGACCAAGACCGAGCTCATCGTCAACGCGAGGACCGCAAGGGCGCTGGGCATCACGATCCCGGCGAACGTGCTCGCGCGGGCGGACGAGGTGATCCAGTGACGGAGACGGCCGTCGATGGATGATCGCGCACGCGTGATCGGCGGGACGTCGGATGCCGCGGGCGAAGCCATGGCCTCGCCGATGCGGGGCCGGCTGTTCCGCAAGTACCTGCTGCTGATCCTGTCGCTGGTGAGCGGCGCACTGCTCGCGTCGGGCGCGTTGAGCCTCTATTTCAGCTATCAGGAGAACAAGGCGGCACTTGCCGCCGTGCAGCAGGAGAAGGCGGTCGCGGCGGCATCCCGCATCGAGCAGTACGTGCGGCAGATCGAGCAGCAGCTAGCCTTCGCGTCGCTGCCGCAGCTCGACGCCGCGGACCTCGAGGTGCGTCGCGTCGAGTTCCTGAAGCTGCTGCGCCAGGCACCCGAGGTGACCGACGTCGCGCTGATCGGTCCGGACGGCCGGGAGCGGATCGCTGTGTCGCGGCTCGGCATGGACGCGATCGGTTCGGGCAAGGATCGCTCGCTGGAGCCCGCGTTCACGTCAGCGCGGCGCGGCAAGCCCTGGTTCGGCCCGGTCTACTTCCGCAAGGAGACCGAGCCGTACATGACGATCGCGATCCGTTCGAGCGTCGGCGGGCCGGTGACGGTCGGCGACGTCAACCTCAAGTTCATCTGGGACGTCGTGTCCCGGATCAAGGTCGGCGACAAGGGCAAGGCGTACGTCGTGGACGCGAACGGCTACCTCGTCGCCGACCCCGACATCGGGCTCGTGCTGCGCAAGACGGATCTCTCGGGGCTCCCGCACGTGAAGGCGGTGGTCGGTGGTGCCATTCCGGTCGAGCCCGCTAGCGAGTCCGTGGATCTCGCCGGCAAACCGGTGCTGACCGCCGTCGCACCGATCACGATGCTCGGCTGGGAGGTCTTCGTCGAGCAGCCCGTGGCCGAGGTATACGCGAAGCTCAACGCGTCGATCCTGCGCACGGCGCTCCTGCTCCTCGCGGGCCTCGTGATCTCGGCGCTCGGCGCGCTCGTGCTCGCGCGCGGCATGGCGCGCCCGATCCGCACGCTGCAGGAGGGTGCGCAGCGCATCGGCGCGGGACAGCTCGACCACTCGATCGACGTGCGCACCGGCGACGAGCTCGAAGCGCTTGCCGGCCAGTTCAACCACATGACCGCGCAGCTGCGCGAGTCGTACGCCGGACTCGAGCGCAAGGTCGAGGAGCGCACCGCCGAGCTCAAGACCGCGCTCGACCAGCAGACGGCAATCAGCGAGATCCTGCGCGTGATCTCGGCATCGCCCACGAACCTGCAGCCGGTGCTCGAGGTCGTCGCCGAACGCGCGGCGCGGCTGTGCGAGGCGCCGTATGCGCGCGTGATGATGATCGAGGGCGCCGACCTGCACTCGCGGGCCGACTTCGCGAGCGATCCGGTCCGCCGGCTCGTGGCCACGGCGGTGCCGCTCAAGCGCACGTCGATCACCGGCCGCGCCGTCATCGACCGTCAGACGGTCCATTTCGCCGACGTGCAGGCCGTGGTCGACACCGAGTTCCCGGACGCGCGGGACAACATCGGCAAGCTCGACATGCGCGCGGTGCTTGCCGTGCCACTGCTGCGCGAGGACATCGCGTATGGCGGCATCTTCGTCTACCGCTCCGAGCCGGGCCTGTTCTCGCCGGATCAGGTGGCGCTGATCGAGACCTTCGCCCGCCAGGCGGCGATCGCGATCGAGAACGTGCGCCTGTTCAACGAGACGCGCGAGGCGCTCGACCGGCAGACGGCGATCGGCGAGGTGCTGCGCACGATGGCGAGCTCGCCGACGGACGTCGCGCCGGTGCTGCAAGGCGTCGCCGACCGCGCGGCCCGCCTCTGCGACGCCGACGACGTGCGCATACTCGTCGCTGACGGGAATGCGTTGGTGCACACCGCGTCGTCCGGGCCGGTCCGCTTCGGCGGCGAGATGCAGCCCGTTCCGATCGACCGCAGGTTCGTCGCCGGCCGGGCCTACGTCGACCGTGCACCGGTGCACGTCGTCGACCTGGTCGCGCCCGAGGCGGCCCGCGAGTTCCCCGAGGGCGCCCGGGTCGCGCGCGAAGAGGGATTCCACACGATCCTGGTAGTGCCGCTGATGCGCGAGTCGCAGGCAGTCGGCGTGATGGTGCTGCGCCGCAGGTCCGTGCGGGCGTTCGACGACCGCGCGGTGGCGCTGGTGCGGACTTTCGCCGACCAGGCGGCGATCGCGATCGAGAACGTCCGGCTGTTCAACGAGACGCGCGAGGCGCTCGAGCAGCAGAAGGCATCCGGCGAGGTGCTGTCGGCGATCTCGAGCTCGATCGCCGACACGGGACCTGTTTTCGAGAAGATTCTCGCGAGCTGCGAGCGGCTGTTCGAGGGCAGGGTGGGCGTGATCAACCTGATCCGCGAGGATGGCCGAGTCCACCTCGCGGCCTACCACGGACCCGGCCGCGAGAAGCTGGAGCAGATCTACCCCTTCCCGCTCGACGACACGTCCGCCACGGGCCGGGTGGTGCTGCGGCGCCAGTTGATCCACTTCTCGGACATCGAGCACGACCCGGACGTGCCACCGCTCGCGCGCGTCGGGTGGGAAGCGATGGGAATGCGTGCCGTGATGGGCGCGCCGATGCTCTGGGAGGGGAGCGGCATCGGCTCGATCATCGTCTGCCGCGACTTCCCGGGGGCGTTCTCCGAGAAGGAGATCGCGCTGCTGCGGACCTTCGCCGACCAGGCCGCGATCGCGATCCAGAACGCCCGCCTGTTCCGCGAGATCCAGGACAAGAGCCGGCAGATCGAGATCGCGAACAAGCACAAGAGCGAGTTCCTGGCCAACATGTCGCACGAGCTGCGCACGCCGCTCAACGCCATCATCGGCTTCTCCGAGGTGCTGCTCGAGCGCATGTTCGGTGAGGTGAACGACAAGCAGGACGAGTACCTGAGGGACATCCACTCGTCTGGGCGGCACCTGCTGCAGCTCATCAACGACATCCTCGACCTCTCCAAGGTGGAGGCGGGGCGCATGGAGCTCGAGGCGACGCGCTTCCGCATTCCCGATTCCATCGACAACGCGATGACGCTGATCCGCGAGCGCGCGCAACGGCACGGCATCGCGCTCGGCAAGGACGTCGACCCCGCTGTCGACGAGGTGATCGCCGACGAGCGCAAGTTCAAGCAGATCCTGTTGAACCTGCTCTCCAATGCCGTGAAGTTCACCCCGGACGGCGGCCGCGTCGACGTGATCGCGCGGCGCACGCCCGACGCGCTCGAGGTGGCTGTACGCGACACCGGCATCGGCATCGCGGCCGAGGACCAGAAGCTGGTGTTCGAGGAGTTCCGCCAGGTCGGCAACGACTACACGAAGAAGCAGGAAGGGACGGGGCTCGGCCTCGCGCTCGCCCGGCGCTTCGTGGGCCTCCACGGCGGTACGATCACGGTCGAGAGCGAGCCCGGCAAGGGTTCGACCTTCACGTTCACGATTCCGTGGCGCGACGCGCCGTCGCCCGAGCGCAATGCGTGAGGACTACCCATGAGCACGATCCTGATCGTCGAGGACAACGAGAAGAACATGAAGCTGGCGCGCGACGTGCTGCAGGTACGGGGATACGCGACGCTCGAGGCGACAACGGGCGAGGAGGGCGTGCGCCTCGCCCGCGAGCACCGGCCGGACCTCGTGCTGATGGACATCCAGCTGCCCGGCATCAGCGGCATAGAGGCGCTGCGACAGCTGCGCGCGGATCCCGGGACGTCGGGCATACCAGTGCTCGCGGTGACGGCTTCGGTGATGGAGCAGGACCGCCGCCAGATCACGCAGGCCGGCTTCGACGCCTACGTTGGCAAGCCGATCAGCCTCAAGGAGTTCCTCGAGGCGGTCCGCCGGGCCCTGCAAGAGAAACCCGCGAACACATGACCGACACCCCGCGCGCCCCCACCGGCAACCCCGCGAAGCTGCTGGTCGTCGACGACACGCCGAACAACGTCAAGCTGCTGGCCGACATCCTCGGCGTCAAGGGTTACCGGGTCGTCACGGCCGCCTCCGGCGAGGAAGCGCTCACGAAGGTTGCAGCGGAGGCGCCGGACCTCGTGCTGCTCGACGTGATGATGCCGGGGCTCTCCGGATACGACGTCCTGCGACGGTTGCGCGCCGATCCGGCGACGGCGCTGCTGCCGGTGGTGCTCGTCACCTCGCTCGACCCGCACGAAGAGCGGGTGCGGGGCATCGAGGCCGGCGCCGATGACTTCCTGCAAAAGCCCATCCACCAGCCGGAGCTGATGGCGCGCGTGCGCTCGCTGCTGCGGATCAAGGCGCTGCAGGACGAAGTGAAGCGGCAGGCCGCGGAGCTCGCCGACTGGAACGCGACGCTCGAGGCGCGGGTGCAGGTGTGCGTTGCCGAGATCGAGGGGCTGGGGCGGCTCAAGCGCTTCTTCTCCGCGCCGGTCGCCGAGGCGATCGTCTCGGAGGGCGAAGCGTCGCTGCTCGCGCCGCACCGGCGCGACATCTGTGCGGCCTTCCTCGACCTGCGCGGCTTCACGGCGTTCACGGATCACGCCGAGCCCGAGGACGTGATGAGCGTGCTCGGAGAGTTCCACGCGGCCATGGGACCGATGGTCGACGCGTATCGCGGTACGGTGCCGCACTTCGCCGGTGACGGCGTGCTGGTGTTCTTCAACGATCCGCTGCCGTCGGAGGACCCGTGCGGCGACGCCGCGCGCATGGCGCTCGAGATGCAGGAGCGCTTCGTGCCGCTCGCGGAGCGTTGGCGCAAGCTGGGTCACGACCTCGGTCTCGGCATCGGCATCGGGCGCGGCTACGCGACGCTCGGTGCCGTCGGCTACGAGGGCCGCGTCGACTATTCGGCAATCGGCAGCGTCGTCAATCTCGCCGCGCGATTGTGCGCCGAGGCCAAGGGCGGGCAGACGCTCCTCGATCGGCGCGCCGCCGCGGCGCTCGAGGACCGCTTCGCGCTCGAGGCGCTCGCGCCGCTTACGCTGAAGGGGTTTGAGAAGCCGGTGGCGGCGTTTCGCCTCTCCGGCGCTCGCTAGGACGGTTCGAACCGGGTGAGGAACTCGGGCAGCGCCGGCAGCAGCGGCTCACGGTCCGCCGCGAGCACGGCGGCGAGATGCGCCGCGGCGAGCGGTTCCGCGGCCCGGTAGACGTCGCGGCACAGGTCGTAGGCCGCGCGGCCGGGCCATGCGGCGGGCAGCAGTGCGGCCGGCAGCTGCGGGTCGCGCAGCCGTACCCGCCGGTAGCCGTGCACGAGCAGCGTGCGCACGACGAACGCCTGCTCCGGAGACGGACCCGGTGCGCGGCCGAATGCCGCGGCCACGGACACGAAGCGCCCGAGGAACGCGCGGTAGTCGACGGCGAGTGTCGCCAGTGCGAAGGCGTCCTCGACCTGCGCGGCAAGCGAAGCGCCACTCGCATCGGGCAGGTCGCGCGCCACGACGTGGATCGCGCGCGACGGCAGCGTCGGAGCCGCGCCGGCGGCGTCGCGCGGCCGTTGCGGGCGCGCGTGCACCCCCGGCGCAAGCGTCGCGAACCCGGACAGCGCGAGCTCGTCGCGCAGGCGACGGCGTTCG
>CAYQAF010000043.1:0-9296 GCA_964415375.1 uncultured Alcaligenaceae bacterium | reverse complement strand
CGACCAGCAGGTCCGCGGGCGTCACCGCGACGTGCGCGAGGCCGTCGTAGAACGCACCGAAGCCTGTTTCGACGAGATGTGCGTGCACGGGCGACACCGCGAGTCCCGAGAGCGCGACGATCGTGCCGCGGCGCGCGATGGGCGTCACGCGATCGCCCGCCACAGGAAGAACAGGCCGGCGCACGCGACGCCGCCGCCGGCGATGCGCACCGCCTGCCGCCCTGCGGACCACCGGTGCGCGACGCCGAGCAGAATGCCGACCGCGTGCAGCAGTCCCGTGGCGACGACGAAGCCGAGGCTGTAGAGCAACGCGCTCGTGCCCTCGGGCAATTCGCGGCCGTGCGCGTGGCCGTGAAAGATCGCGAAGAACGCGACGATCGCCGCGGCGAGCCACAGCGGCGGTCGCGCTTCGGCCAGCACCATCGCGCCCAGCGCGATCGCCGACACCGCGATGCCGACCTCGACGCGCGGCACCGGGATGCCGAGGAGCCCCAACAGCCCGCCCAGCGCCATCACCAGCGGAAACGCGACCGGCAGCACCCAGATCGCCGGCGGCCCGAGCACCGCGCCCCAGAGCCCCACGGCCACCATCGCCAGCACGTGGTCGAGCCCCGACACCGGATGCGACAGGCCGGCGAAGAATCCGGCTGCCTGTCCGGTCCCCTCGTGCGCCCACGCCGCGGCGGGCGCAAGCGCGAGCAGCGCAAGCAGGATGCCGACGAGGTGCCGCGGCGCGATGCCGATGACCGGAGCGTTCACTGGACTGCCCTTCGCGCTGACGCGCTTCGGGCCTGATTCGCGCTCGGGGCGGCCCTCCGGGCTCCCTGGAGTACCCTTCGCGCTGCGCGCTCCGGGATGAGCGCTCGGGAGCGGCCCAGCGCGCTCATGCGAGACCCCGCAGCAGGATCGCGGCGCGCTGGATCGTCCAGTAGGCGCCGAGCGTGCCGACGGCATACCCGGGAAGCCGAGCGACGATCGTCGGCCAATGCATCGCGAGCAGCCGGAACGCGCGCTCGAGCAGCAGCACGACGATCACGAACACAAGCTGCCCGATCTCGACGCCGACGTTGAAGAGCAAGAGCGCGAGCGGTATCTCGTTCTTCGGCAAGCCGAGCTGCGCGAGGCCGCTCGCGAAGCCGAAGCCGTGCAGCAACCCGAAAGCGAACGCCACCACCCAGGGATGCCGGATGGTGAAGCTCGACTCGCCGCGCCACACACGCACGATCTCCGGGCCGAGGAACAGGATGGATAGCGCGATCGCCGCGTTGAGCGGCGCCGCCGCCACCGTTGCGACGCCGAACGTTGCCACCGCGAGCGTGATGCTGTGCGCGATCGTGAACGCGGTGACGGTCTTCACCAGCATCCAGCGGTCGCGCACGATCAGCAGCAGTCCGAGCACGAAGAGCAGGTGGTCGACGCCGAGCAGGATGTGCTCGATGCCGAGGTAGAGGTACGCGCCGATGCCACGGCGCGTATCGCCGGCACTGCGCAACGTCACCGTCGGCTGCACGGGTTTCAGCAGGTGCGTCTCGACGCCGCTGTCGGCGTGCTGCACGCGCACCAGCACGTCGTAGCGGCCCGGGGCGCTCTCGACGAGTTCGAGGAATCCGGGCTGCAACTCGTGGGCGCGAAGCGGTACCGGAACGAGTACCGCGAGCAGCAATGCCAGCCCGAGCAGCCGCCGCGCGATCGACCGCAGCATCGGAGCGGCCCGGCTCACGGCGTCGTGGCTCCCGGTGTGCGCACCGTCACCTGGTACTTCGCTCGCAGCTTCTCGTAGAAGGCGCTGGAGAGCTCCTTGCGCTTCGCGTTCGTCCACTCGCGCTCGACTAGCGGCCGCACGTCGGCGAGTGCGGGGACGCCACCCTGGATCACCGACTCCACGCGGACGAGGTGCATGCCGTAGCCCGACTTGATCGGCCCAGACCACGTCCCCGTCGGCTGCCCGACGACCGCGGCAGCGAATTCGGCGCCGAAAACCCGCGCGATCTCGGCCTGCGTCGCGTTCTCGTAGCGCGGCTCGAGGAGCATGAGGCGGTCGCCCGCGTCTGCCGGATCGGCGTTCGGCCCCGCGGCGTCGAGTGCTTGCAGCAAGCGCTTCGCGTCCGCCTCGAGCGTGGCCGCGCGCTTGCGCGGGTCGAGGTAGACTTGGACGAACGTCGCTCGCGGCTCGATGCGAAAGGCGTCGGCGTGCGCTTCGAGGTAGGTCGCGAGCTCCTCGTCCGAGGAGCTTCGCGAGCGCGGCCGCCTCCTCGGAGACGAACTCCATCTTCTGCTGCAGCCGGCGGCGGACGATCGCGTCGTCGCGGTCGAGGCCCAAGGCGAGCGCCTCGCGGTAGAAGACTTCCTCGCGCACGTGGGCCTCGACGAGACCGTCCTGCTCCTCCTGCGTGGGCGGGCGCTGCCAGGTGCGGCGGAAGTTCTGCGCCAGGCTGCGGATGCGCGCCTCGCTCACGACGATCGCGGTGTTCGCGGCAGGCGCCGCGGCAGGGCGCAGCTAGGCGTCGAGAAGGAACAGTGTCGCGCCCAGCAGCAGGAAGTGGAGGAGTGGCTCGCGAAGCAGGGATCGGAGCATCGACGAAGTGTTCAACCGGGTGCGGCCGGCGTGACGGCGGCGCTCGTGGCCGCGTTCGGTGGGCGCTGGATCACGTGCCGGCGACGAGCCATCGCCGCGCGTGGGCGATCGACTCGGGCGTGCCGTAGAGTCGGGCGAGGCGCAGCTCGAGCGCGCTCGCGAGCGTCAGCTGGCCGTCGACGATCGCCTCCACGACGGCGGCGTCGGTGACGAGCACGACGTCGTTGCGCTCCGGCCCCGCGACGTGGAAGCTCGATTGGACGGCGCCATCGTCCGGCACGAAGCGCGTCCACAGCACCGGGCCGAGCAGCACCACCGAGACCGCCGGGCGCTCGCCACCGGGGGCGGCGACGAACGTTCCCGCAAGACGGCGCAGGAGCGCATTGGCCTTGACGAGGCGCAACGTGTCGCGTGCCTCTGGCGCGAGGTCGTCGCGCTGCAGCATCGGATCCCGCGACAGCGTGCCGGCGAGCTGCGCCTGCCACACCGCCGTGCCGACGTGCAACGCTTCGGGAAAAGCGACGTTCAGCGCCCCGCGGCGCAAGCTGATCGACGACGGATCCTCCAGGCCACAGGCGAATGCGCCGGGCGTGGTGGCGAGAAGTGCGGCACCCGCGAGCATCGACAGACAGCGGCAGTGGAGGGGTGTCGTACGCACGGGGTCGTTGTGGCAAGCGAGCCGCCATTGTCGCATCCGACCAGCCGGCGCCTCCCGACCCGGACAAGGACTCCGGTGTCCGGGGACCGCGTGGTCGGCCACCCGCGCAGCGTGGACGTCAGCGCGACGCGGCGTGTGCCGCGATCACCTCGGGCGGCGCCTGCACGAGCTCGATCAGCACTCCCTCGCCACCGATCGGTGACTGGTCGTTGCCCTTCGGGTGGATGAAGCAGATGTCGAATCCTGCCCCGCCCCTGCGAATGCCGCCGGGTGCGAAGCGCACGCCGTTGGCCGAAAGCCATTCGACCGCCTTCGGCAGGTCGTCGACCCACAGGCCCACGTGGTTCAGCGGCGTCTCGTGCACCGCCGGCTTCTTGCCCGGGTCGACCGGCTGCATCAGGTCAACCTCGACGCGGTGGACGCCGGTGCCCAGTGCCAGGATGTCCTCGTCGACGTTCTCGCGCTCGCTCCTGTAGTTGCCGGCAAGCGGCACGCCGAGCGTGTCGACCCACAGCTTCGCGAGCTTCGCCTTGTCGAGGCCGCCGATGGCGATCTGCTGCAGGCCGAGGATGCGGAAGGGGCGCTCACTCATGTATTCGATGCTCCGTGGTCCCGAAGGTAGCGAAAGTAGGGTCAGACTCGACTTTCCCTGGATGGACGCTGGCCGGGCGGGTCGACGTACGCGGGAAAGTCGAGTCTGACCCTACTTTCGCTAGTGGCCGCCGGCGCCCATCAGCGCCAGCAGCACGCCGCCGGCGACGACGCTCGCCACCTGCCCCGCGGCATTGGCGCCCATCGCGTGCATCAGCAGGAAGTTCTCGAAATCCGCCTCGTGCGCGACGCGCTGCACCACCCGCGCCGCCATGGGGAACGCGCTGATCCCGGCGGCTCCGACCAGCGGGTTGATCTTGCCGCCGGACACGACGTTCATCAGCTTCGCGAACAGGATGCCCGCGGCGGTGTCGACGCCGAAGGCGATGATGCCGAGCACGAGGATCGCGAGGGTCGACAGCTTGAGGAACTCCACGCCGACCATCGTCGAGCCGATCGCGAGCCCGAGGAACAGCGTCACCGTGTTGGCGATCTCCTGCGACGAGGCCTTGGTGAGCCGCTCGACGACGCCCGACTCCTTCATCAGGTTGCCGAGCATCAGCATGCCGATCAGCGGTGTCGCGAACGGCACCAGCGTGCCCACCAGGATCGTCACCACGATCGGGAACAGCAGCCGCGTGCGCCGGCTGATCTTGCGCTGCGTATACGGCATGCGGATCTGGCGCTCGCGCTCGGTGGTCAGGAGCCGCATGATCGGCGGCATGATGATCGGCACGAGCGACATGTAGCTGTACGCCGCCACGGTGATCGGGCCGAGCAGGTGCGGCGCGAGGATGCCCGAGACGTAGATCGAGGTCGGCCCGTCGATCGCGCCGATGATGCCGATCGACGCCGCCTCCTGCTGCGTGAAGCCCAGCACCAGCGCCAGGATCAGCGTGAGGAAGATGCCGAACTGGCCCGCGGCGCCGAGCAGCACCATGCGCGGGTTCTCGAGCAGCGGCCCGAAGTCGGTGAGCGCGCCGATGCCGATGAAGATCAGCAGCGGGAAGAGTTCGTTGCGGATGCCCATGTCGTAGAGCACCTTGAGCATCCCGTCCTCGGCGATCAGCGGCGACAGCGGCAGGTTGGCGAGCAGGCACCCCGCGCCGATCGGCAGCAGCAGCAGCGGCTCGTAGCCCTTGCCGATCGCGAACCAGAACAGCAGCAGCGACACGCCGATCATCACCAGCGACTGCGGCGTGACGTTGGCCACGCCCTGCATCAACAAGCCGAGCGTGTTGCTGTCCATCATGCGCTCGCGAAGCGGACGATCGCGTCGCCATGGCCGATCGCCTGGCCCGGGACGACGCACACCTCGGCGATCGTGCCGTCGCGCGGGCTCTTGACGCTGTTCTGCATCTTCATCGCCTCGAGCACGGCGATCTCCTGGCCGCGCGTCACGGTGTCACCGGGCTTCACCGACACGTCGAGGATCACGCCGGGCATCGGCGCGACAAGCGCTCCGGCGCCGCCGCCGGCCGGGCGAGGGGCGTGCTTCGGCATCGGGCGCGGTCCGGCCTCGCGCTTCGCGGCAGGGGCCGAGGACACGGACGCGGCCGACGGCGCCGCGGCAGGAAGCGTGCGCGGCTCGGCCGGCACGAGCGACGGCGTGATCGACGCCGCGTCCAGGCTCTGGTCGCCGATGATCTCGACGTCGTACGATTCTTCGCCGACGACCACCTTGAAGCGGTCGCCGCCCTGCTCGTCGACGTCGACGACGAACGTCCGGCCACGGATGTCGAGCGTGTAGCGTCGCATCATCGCCCTCTTCGCTGGTAGCTCCGGGTCTGCCGCGCGCGTCCGCTGGCCACCCAGCGCGACGCGTGGATCAGGCTCCCCGGCCAGAAGGTGCGCATCGAAGGCGCGGCCTCGCGCCGGCGCACCGCCCGGTGCGCGACCACCGCCGCAGAGATTGCGGCGACGAGGTCGGGATCCATGCCATCGCCGGGCGCGGACACGGCGTCGGTCTCCAGCGCGGGCTGCGCCGGCGGGGACGCCGCCGCGTCGGCCGCCACCGCACCGCGGTCCTCGAGGTACAGCACGAAGCGCAGCAGCCCCCACAGCAGCACGAGCACCGAGAACACGAGCCCCATGCCGAGCGCCGTCATCTGCAGGCCCCAGCCGAGATTGCTCACCGCGTACCCCCGCAGCCGAGCGGGATGGCGCTCGCGCTCACTGGACTACCCTCCGCGCTGTCGCGCTTCGGGCCTGATTCGCCCTCGGGGCGGCCCTTCGGGCTCCCTGGACTACCCTACGCGTCGCGCGCTCCGGGATGAGCGCTTGGGAGCGGCCCTTCGCGCTCATGTCGGGATCAGCCCGTGCTTCTTCGCCGGGTTCTCCTGCACCTTGGTGCGGAGCACCTCGAGCGCGCGGACCAGGCGCGGCCGCGTCTCGACCGGCTCGATCACTTCGTCGATCTGGCCCACGTCGGCGGCGCGGTACGGATTGAAGAACTGCTCGCGGTAGTACGCGATCAGCTCGCGCTCG
The DNA here is from genome assembly GCA_964415375.1 of uncultured Alcaligenaceae bacterium. GTDB lineage: Bacteria > Pseudomonadota > Gammaproteobacteria > Burkholderiales > Casimicrobiaceae > VBCG01. The sequence goes on along the minus strand of CAYQAF010000043.1, from coordinate 2,985 downwards.
CGCGCCTGCGGGTCCTCGGCGTTCTTCACGTCGTCGCGGTAGAGCACGCGCACCGCGGGCTCTGCACCCATGACGGCGATCTGCGCGGTCGGCCACGCGAAGGCGAGATCGGTGCGCATCTGCTTGCTGCACATCGCGACGTAGGCGCCGCCCATTGCCTTGCGCGTGACGATCGAGATCTTGGGCACCGACGCCTCGCAATAGGCGTAGATGATCTTCGCTCCGTGGCGGATCACGCCGCCGTACTCCTGCGAAGTGCCCGGCAGGAAGCCCGGGCAGTCGACGAAGGTCACGAGGGGAATGTTGTAGGCGTCGCAGGTGCGTATGAAGCGCGAGATCTTGTCCGACGCGTCGATGTTGAGCGCGCCCGCCATGTAGGACGGCTGGTTGGCGATCACGCCGATCGAGAAGCCGTCGAGGCGCGCGAAGCCCACGACCGCGTTCGGCGCGAAGGCGTTGTGGAGCTCCATGAACGAGCCGCGGTCGAAGATCATGTCGATCGCGTCGCGGATGTCGTAGGGCTCGTTCTCGGCCACCGGGATCAGCGTGTTCAGGGCCTCGTCCATCCGGTCGGGCGCGTCGTAGGGCACGACCTGCGGCGGGTCCTCGTTGTTGTTCTGCGGCAGGTAGCCGAGCAGGCGCTTCACCGCCTCGATCGCGTCGGCCTCGCTCGCGGTGGCGAGGTGCGCGACCCCGCTCTGCGCGGTGTGCACGTCGGCGCCGCCCAGGCCTTGCGCGGAGACGTCCTCGCCGGTAATCGCCTTGATCACGTCCGGTCCGGTGAGGAACATGAAGCTTCCCTCGGACATGATCACGAAGTCGGTGAGCGCCGGCGAATAGACCGCCCCGCCGGCGCACGGACCCATGATCACCGAGATCTGCGGGATGACGCCGGAGGCCATCACGTTGCGTACGAACACCTCGCCGTAGGCCGCGAGGCTGCGCACGCCCTCCTGGATGCGCGCCCCGCCGGAATCGTTGAGGCCGATCAGCGGGATGCCGCTCTGCAGCGCCAGGTCCTGGATGCGGCAGATCTTGTGCGACTGCACCTCGGAAAACGAGCCCCCGAGGACCGTGAAGTCCTGCGCGAACACCGCCACCCGGCGGCCGCTGACCTTGCCGAAGCCGGTGACGATGCCATCGCCGGGCACGCGCTGCTTGTCGAGGCCGAACTCGGAGACGTTGTGGGTCGCGAGCGCGCCGAATTCCTGGAACGAGCCGACGTCGAGGAGCAGCGCGAGCCGTTCGCGCGCGGTGAGCTTGCCGCGGGCGTGCTGTTGCTCGATGCGCTTCTGGCCGCCGCCCAGCACCGCGCGGCTGCGCATCGCGCGCAATTGTCCGAGCGGTCCGTCCGCCGTGCCGTCCGTCATCGAATCCTCCCGTTGCCGCTTTTCGGCTTGTATACACCGCGCGGCGCCGTGGGCGCCAGTGGGTCCGGTCAACCCGCGTTCAGTTCGCGCTCGCACTTCGGGATCCGCGCGCCGTCGAACAGCCGGGCGAGTGCCTCGGCCCGATCGGCGAGGAGCGCGGCCGCGCCAGCCACGCAGGCCTCTAGCGTCGACGGACCCCCGGGCAGCGCGAAACAGCCGGCAAACGTCGGCGCGATTGCCGGAATTGCGGATGCTTCGAGGGCTCCTGAGAGCAGCGTGACCGGCACGCCGGCCCGCGCGGCACGGCGCGCGACGACCAGCGGGGCCTTGCCGAGCAGGGTCTGGGTGTCGCTGCGGCCCTCGCCGGCAATGGCCCAGTCGGCCCCATCGAGCGCGGCGTCCAGCCCGATCAGGTCGGCGACCACCTCGGCGCCCGATGCGAAGCGCCCGCCGATCAACTGCAGCGCAAAGCCCAACCCGCCGGCCGCGCCGGCGCCAGGGCGCTCCGCCACCTGCCGGCCCACGGCGGCCTCGGCGAGCGCTGCGAACCGGGCGAGCGTCGCGTCGACCGGGGCCACCTCGTCGGCGCGCACGCCCTTCTGCGGGCCGAAGATCGCCGTCGCCCCGCGCGTGCCACACAGGGGGTTGGACACGTCCGACATGATCGTGATCTCGGTGGCCAGGACCCGCGGGTCGAGCCGCGACCGGTCGACGCGCGCGATCGATGCGAGACCGTGCGGGGTCGGCTCGATCGGGCGCCCCTCGCCGTCCTGGAGCGCGAGTCCGAGCGCTTCGAGCAGTCCGGCGCCGCCATCGTTGGTGCTGCTGCCGCCGAGACCGATCATGAAACGCGTGACGCCGCGGTCGAGGAGGGCGCGCATCAGCAGGCCCGCGCCGCGGCTCGAGCGTGCACCCACGGGGACGCGCATGCCGGCGGCGTCCGTGATGCCGACGATCGACGCGATCTCGATCACTGCGACGGGCGCGCCGGCGCCGGTGAGGAGCCCGTATGGGGCGTCGAGCGGATCGCCCGCAGCGCCGACCCCGCGCTCGTGCAGTCTCCGCCCCGCGGGCCCGACCGCCGCGAGGACGGCATCGAGCGTGCCCTCACCGCCGTCGGCCATCGGGCGCGCGCGGACGTCGGCGTCCGGCCACACGCGGCGCAGGCCGGCCGCGATGGCGTTGCACACCCCGGGGGCGTCGAGCGAGCCCTTGAACGAGTCGGGGGCGATGACGATGGCGGGGGCGCGGGGGGGCGTCACAGTGCTGGCAAGCGGGCGGTGGCGACCGATGGTAGCAGCGGCGGTGCGCGCCACGGTTCAATCGCGATCGTCGTCCTCGCCCTGCGTCGCGCGCGCGAGCCGGTCGCCTACCGCGAGCCACTCCGGTGCGATCGGGATGGACTCGACCAGGATCACGTCGGCGCGGCTCGCTTCCAGCGCGCGCAGGTTCGCGTAGAGGAAGTGCGCGTAGCCGGCGGGATCCCGCGGGGCGATGATCCACGCACCGTCGAAACCCTCCGGCTCGCGGACGGACCGTGCCAGCACGGCGATGCGTTCTTCGCGCGTTTCGTGCTGGGCGAGCATCGCGTGGAGCGTATCCGCGGGCACGAGCA
>CAYQAF010000042.1:0-9317 GCA_964415375.1 uncultured Alcaligenaceae bacterium | reverse complement strand
CCGCTATGTCGCACGCAAGGCGGTACTCGCGGACTTGGCCGAGCAGGGCCTCCTGGTCAGCGAGAAGGCGCACAGGATGGTCGTGCCGCGCTGCGGGCGCACCGGCGAGGTGGTGGAGCCGATGCTGACCGACCAGTGGTTCGTCGCGATGAAGACGCCGGCGCCGGCCGGACACCCGCACTTTCCGGGCCGCACGATCCAGGATCTCTGTCTGGCGGCCGTGGGCGACGGCGTGAAAAGCCCGCGCACCGGCGAATCCGGCAAGGTCGAGTTCGTGCCGAAGGAGTGGCTGTCGACCTACCTGCACTGGATCGACAACATCCAGGACTGGTGCATCTCGCGGCAGCTGTGGTGGGGCCACCAGATCCCGGCGTGGTACGACGAGACCGGCAACGTCTACGTCGCCCGCACGGAGGCCGCCGCGCGCGCGCTTGCCGTGGCGAAGCTCGGCCGCGAGCCCGCGAGCTTCCGCCGCGACGAGGATGTGCTCGACACCTGGTTCTCCTCGGCATTGTGGTGCCACTCGACGCTCGGCTGGCCCGCCGACACGCCCGAGCTCCGCACGTTCCTGCCGTCGTCGGTACTGGTCACCGGCTTCGACATCATCTTCTTCTGGGTCGCGCGGATGATCATGACCACGACGTACTTCACCGGTCACGTGCCGTTCCGCGACGTCTACATCAACGCGATCGTGCGCGACGAGGAAGGTCAGAAGATGTCGAAGTCGAAGGGGAACGTGCTCGACCCCCTCGACCTGATCGACGGCATCGATCTCGAGGGCCTGGTCGCGAAGCGCACGTCGAACATGATGGACCCGCGGCAGGCGGAGTCGATCGGCAAGCGCACGCGCAGGCAGTTCCCGGACGGCATCCCGGCGTTCGGTGCCGACGCGCTGCGCTTCACCTTCGCGAGCCTCGCCACCTACGGCCGCACGCTCAACTTCGACCTCGCCCGCTGCGAGGGCTACCGCAACTTCTGCAACAAGCTGTGGAACGCGAGCCGCTTCGTGCTGATGAACGTCGACGGCAAGGACGTCGGGCTGGACGGGCCGAGGCCGCCGCTCTCGTTCGTCGACCGCTGGATCGTCTCGAGACTGCAGGCCGTCGAGGCCGAGATCGACCGCCAGCTCGGCGACTATCGCTTCGACCTCGCCGCCAAGGCACTCTACGAGTTCGTCTGGGACGAGTACTGCGACTGGTACGTCGAGATGGCGAAGGTAGAGCTCGCCGACGCCGATCCCGAGGTGCAGCGCGGCACGCGGCGCACGCTGGTGCGGGTGCTCGAAGCGGTGCTCCGGCTCGCGCACCCGATCATGCCGTTCATCACCGAGGAGCTCTGGCAGCGGGTCGCGCCGCTCGCCGGCAAGTCGGGGGAGACGGTCTCGCTGCAGCCGTACCCGAAGGCGCAGCAGGCGAACGTCGATGCCGCGGCGGAGGCCGAGGTCGCGGCACTGAAGGCCGTCGTCAATGCCTGCCGCGCGCTCCGCGGCGAGATGAACCTCTCCCCGGCGCAGAAGGTGCCCTTGCTCGCCGCCTCGTCGCACGAGGACGAGCGCGCCCGCCTCGTGGCGTTCGCCCGCTACGCCGCGCCGCTCGCACGGCTCTCAGAGGTCAAGGTCGGCGCGGAGTTGCCCGCCACCGACGCGCCCGTGCAGGTCGTCGGCGAGACGCGCCTCATGCTGCACATCGAGATCGACAAGGCGGCCGAGCGCGAGCGCCTCGGCAAGGAGATCGCCCGGCTCGAGGGCGAGATCGCCAAGGCGAACGTGAAGCTCGGCAACGAGAGCTTCGTCGCGCGCGCGCCCGCGGCCGTGGTCCTGCAGGAACGTGCGCGGCTCGCGGGATTCGCGGCGACACTGGCGAAGCTCAAGCCCCAGCTCGAGCGATTGGGTTGACGTTGGTTGGACGGGCCGGCTGCGTCGTCTTCGTCGAGGACGCGGTTCCGCGCGCGGCGCTCGGCGCCGGCCATCCCCGATCTCTCGCGGTCCTCCGCGAGCTGGCCGCGACCGCCGACGAGGTCGTCGTTGTGCCGACGCAGCCCGCGTCGCCGGTCGACGTCGCGCCCGATCCGCTTCCTGCGAACGTGGTCGTCGCCGACGGGGCGCCGCTCGACGCGCTTGCGGCGCTGCTCGCGGCGACGCCCCGGCGCGTGCGGCTCCTCTGGGTTGCCCGGCCGCACAACATGGCGTGGGTCGCGTCGCTGCGCGCGCGCTTGCCCGCGCTCTTTGCCGGTACGCGGATCGTCTACGACTCGGAAGCGCTGTTTGCGCGCCGCGAGATCGTGCGGCAGGCGCTGTTCGGGACGCCGGTCCCCCAGGCCCGGGCCGAGCGAATGGTCCGCCAGGAGCTCTATCCCGCGGAGATTGCCGACGGGGCCGCAGCCGTGTCCGAAGAGGAGCGCGAGATCCTGCGCGTCCGTCTGTCCTGTCCTGTCGAGCTGGTGGGGTATCCCGCGGCGTGGAACGCTTCGCCGCGGCCGTTCGCCGAGCGGTCGGGCGCACTGTTCGTGGGCAGAGCGTTGGCGCCGGACTCGCCCAACGGCGAGAGCCTGCGCTTCCTGCTCGGCGACGTCTGGCCGAGGCTCGGCCCCGGTGCGCCGCCACTGTCCGTTGCAGGAATGGGCTGCGAGCCCGACGGCTGGCTTGCGCCATTCGCAGGTGACGGCGTGCGCCTCGTCGGGCCGGTGGCCGACCTCGCGCCGCTCTATGACGCGGCCCGCATCTTCGTCGCACCAACGCGCTTCGCCGCTGGCATACCCATCAAGGTGCTCGACGCCGCGCGCCACGGCGTGCCGGTGGTGGCCACGACGCTCCTTGCGAGGCAGCTCGGCTGGAAGGACGGGGAAGCCTTGCGCGTCGCCGACGTTCCCGACGCCTTCGCGAGCGCGGTCGCGAGGATCCATGGCGACGAGGCGATGTGGCGCGCGCTGCGCGACGGCGCAAGAGCGGCGCTCTCGCGGGATTTCGATCCGGACGAGTTCGGGCGGCGCGTCCGGCGGCTGGCGGCGGGATAGCGGGTTCAGCGCGGTCGCAGGAACGCCCAAGCGATCCCGGCGATGACCTGGACGACGCTGCACAGCACGGCACCGGTGTAGAAGACCGCCGCGGCGAGGCGCGCCTCCGACAGCGACTCGATCGCCACGGCAAGCGCGGCGGTCACGAGCAGTGCGACGCACCAGCGCAGCATGTAGAGCGGCAGGTGGACGCGCTGCCGCACGTTGTGGCGCCACGCGGCAGCCCGCCGCAGCAGGTCGCCCGTGTTGACGTCGAGGAACAGCCACCCCCAGAACCAATAGCGGTACAGGAGGTGCCAAAGCGGCTCGCGAACGTGGCTTGCGGCGGGCATGGGGCTCACGGCGCGGTCTGGTCGGTCGTTCCCGGCTTGCCTACGCGTCGGTCTTGCGCCGGCATGCAAGTGGCGTGCCGCCCATGGCCCGCAGTCACGGTGGCGTACCATCGGGCGATGGCCCTGCCGGACCCGCGCCACCTGTTCCGCGCGTTGCGGCATCGCAACTTCCGGCGCCTCTTCGCCGGCCAGAGCGTCTCGATGGTCGGTACGTGGCTCCAGCAGGTGGCGATGGGCTGGCTCGTCTACCGGCTCACCGGCTCGGCGTTCCTGCTCGGGGTCATCGCGTTCTGCGCCAACGTCGGCATCCTGCTCTTCGGCACGTTCGCGGGTGTCGTCGCCGACCGCGTGAACCGCAAGCGTGGCCTGTTCGTCACCCAGGGGCTCCTCGCACTGCAGGCGGTGACGCTGGCGGTGCTGGCGGGCACGGGCACCATCGAGCCCTGGCACCTCGTCGCGCTCGCGTTGTGGCAGGGCATCGCCAACGCCTTCGACATCCCGCTGCGGCAGTCGCTGTTCGTGCACATGGTCGACGATCGCGCTGACCTCCCCAACGCGATTGCGCTCAACTCGTTCGCCGTCAACGGCGCCCGCGTCGCCGGTCCGGCGCTCGCGGGCCTGCTGATCGCGGCGACGAGCGAGGCGGTGTGCTTCGCGATCAACGCGATCTCGTTCGTCGCGGTGTTCGTGTCGTTCGCGACGATCACGTTCCCGCGCGAGCGCGAACGTGCCGTAGGCGACGGCTTCGCGAAAAGTTGGATGGAGGGCTTCCGCTACGTGACCGGCTTTGCGCCGGCGCGTGCACTGATGGGGATGGTGGCGATCCTCGCGTGGACGATCATCCCCTACGTGTCGCTGATGCCGGTCTACGCGAAGGACATCTACGGCGGTGGTCCCGGCACGCTGGGCCTGCTGCTCAGCACCGCGGGCGCCGGTGCGCTCGTCGCCACGCTGTATCTCGCGTCGCGACGCACGGTCGTGGGACTGGGCGACGTGATCGTCGGAGCCGCCGTGGTGTCGGGGTTGGCGCTCGCCGGCTTCGCGTATCTCACCTGGCTGCCGGCGGCGCTGCCGATGGCGTTCCTGTTCGGCGGTGGGGTGATCCTCGCCGCGGCGTCATCGAACACGATCCTGCAGACGATCGTCGACGACCGCCTGCGCGGCCGCGTCGCCGGCTTCTACATGCTGGCGTTCCTGGGCACCGCGCCGCTCGGCAACCTCGCCGCCGGCGCGATCGCAGCGCGCATCGGCGTACCGGCGACCTTCCTGCTCAACGGGCTCGTCGCCGCCGCGGCCGCGCTCGTGTTCATGCGCAAGCTGCCGTCACTGCGCAAGGCGATGCGGCCGGTCTACGAGAAGCTGGGGCTGCTGCCGGCCACCGTCGAGTAGCGCCGGGGCGCTAGTTCCAGATGTACGCGATACCGACGCCGCCGATCCACTGATTCGCGTCGCCGCGGTCCCTGACGATCGGCGAATCGCCCGCGTCACCGCTCACGCGCGAGTACATGCCGCCGACCGCGCCGATCCAGTTCGGGTGGAAGCGCCACATGAGCGCGGGCCAGACGTAGATGTTGGAGAGGCCCCCCCCCGGCTCGAAGACCGGCAACCCGCTCGCCGCGGCGTTGCCCGGCGACACCCCGAAGTAGGTCTGGTTGAAGCTCGACCCGCCGCCGCCGATGCCACCACCGAGACCCACGAAGACGACCTCGGAGAGCGGGAAGAAGAACTGGCTCGAGGCCCAGTAGTAGCCGCCGTCGTACTCGTTGTTCAGGTTCCATTGCGCACCGACGCTCACCCGCGCCATCCACGGAACACCCTGGGTGTTGATGTACTGATAGCCGGCGTAGAGACCCGCCTCCCACGAGTTGTCGATCTCGCTCATCCGGCTGACGACGGCGTCGTCGACGCTCTTGCGCCCTGGGCGGAACTGCAGCGTGGGCCCCGCGCTCCACGTCTGCGAATCGATCAGGTTCACGGCACCGAAGATGCCCCACCAGTCGACGTAGCGGTTGGAGTTGGCGAACTTGTAATAGAAGGCCGGAGCCGCCGCGAACGTGTAGTCGTCGGAGCCGACGTAGTCCGGGACGACGCCCGCGCCGATCCCCGCCATGTTGGGCACCATCTCGGCGATCTTGGCCGGCGTGAGGCCGGCGGGGAATGCCGGCGACGACTGCGCGGCGACGGTGGGGACGTACGCGGCGGAGACCGACAGCAGCGCCACGAGCAGCGCCGGCATCTTCGAACGGGAGATTGACATGGTTGCCTTCCAGGGGAGGTTCTTATTGGCCGGGCGCGGGCGCCGTTGGCCGAAGCGGAATTCTACACACGCCGGCGGCGGCGCGGAGCCTGCAGTCCGTTCGCGCCGGCGCTACCTTTCGCGCGTTGCACCGGAAGGAGGCAGCCGGTCACCTCCTCACGGTCGTGATAGAGGTGGCGCAGCTGCAGCGTCGCCCGCACGCCCGCTCCGCGCAGGCGCTGCACGATCAGGGCTTCGCAGTGTCGCACCTCGTCGTAGCGCTTCTTCATCGGCAGCTTGAGGTTGAAGATCGCCGCCTGCGCGTCGCCGTCGGCGATCCAGCCGGCGACGAGCTCCGCGATGCGCGCGGGGCGCTCGACGATGTCGCAGACCAGCCAGTCGACAGGACGGGGCGGCCGCCACGTCAGGCCGTCGGCGCGCAGGTGGCGCACGCGCGGTTCGTGCGCGACCTCGCCCTTGAGCGGCCCGTTGTCCACGGCGACCACTCGCAGGCCGCGGCTCGCCAGTACCCACGTCCAGCCGCCGGGGGCGGCGCCGAGATCGACGGCGCGCTGCCCCGCATGGAGGAGATCGACTTCACGCTCACCGAGAAAGACGACGATCGCCTCGACAAGCTTCTGCGCGGAACGCGAGGGGGCGCGACCGGCTCGACGCAGCCGTGGGATGCCGAGCGGCCAGCGCGTCGCCACGGCGACGCTCGTGCCGATCCAGGCCGTGCGGCCATCGCGAAGGAACACGTGCAGCCGCCAATCCGCGTTCGAGTCGAGGCGGCCGGCGTCGCCGAGCGCGGTTTCGAGCCGTGACTGCAGCACGCGGGCGAGTCTGGAGAGCGCCTTGCCGTCGTTGGTGTCGGGGTATTCGACCCACACGCTGCACCAGGGCGGGGCGTGCGCCGGATCCCGCGCGAGGTCGTCAATCGCCGTCAGCAGCGACGGCATGCGGTCGGCGCGCGTGCGTTGGTCCTCGCTGGCGATGACGTGGGGTCCGCTGCCAACGAAGACGTTGCGCGCGAAGATCGGCGGATGCGCCGAGATACGTTCGCGGAACGCGTCGTCGTCGAGCCCCTCTGCTGCCGCGGTGGCGTAACCGGAGCCCGTGACTGCCGTGGGCTCCGCGGGGATGCCGAGCGCCGCGGTGGCGCGGACGAGATCGGTCGCGGCCTCGCCTTCGAAGCCGGCGCGCGAACCGGCGAGAAGCGCCGACCGGCCGATGGCGGCGTCAGGCGGTCGAAGCAACCGCGTCGGGCGCGCGGCGCGACTCGTCGCTCGCGGGCGCCGCTGCGGGAAGCGTCTGCGCCGGCGGCGGGCTTGCCTGGACTGGCACGACCGCTGCCTCTGCCGTTGCGACGGCCGTCGGCGCTCGCCGCTGCAGCAGCATCGGGACGGGTTGCCGGGCAATTGGGCGTTGGACGACGTGTCCTCCGAGCGCCGACGTCGTCGCACCGTGGTTCGACGGGACTGACGGCTGGTCCGGGTTGCGCGCGTAGGCTTCCTCGCGCTCGCGCATCCGCTCCTCGTGGGTCTGCCGGTCAGGGCGCGTCGCGACGTCGCCGCGCGGCGCGCGTTCCGTCCGTTCCGCCCGATCCGCACGCGGGGCGCGATCGGCGCTGTCCGGGCGCTCGGTGCGGGTGGTGCGGCTGGTACGGCCCGGGCGTTCCGGTCGCTCGCCCCGCTCGCGAGGGGCCAACGTCGCCTTCTCGACCGAGTAGTCCTCGGGTTGGTGCACGAGCACCTTCTTCTTGAGAAGTCTCTCGATTTCCGACAGGTACTTCTCCTCGGCGGGATCGACGAGCGAGATCGCGACGCCCGAGGCACCCGCGCGGCCCGTCCGGCCGATGCGGTGGATGTAGTCCTCGGGCACGTGCGGCAGCTCGTAGTTCAGCACCACCGGCAGGTGGTCGATGTCGAGTCCGCGGGCCGCGACGTCGGTCGCGACGAGCACCTGCAGCTTGCCGTCCTTGAAGGCGGTCAGCGCCTCGAGGCGCGCGGCCTGCGTCTTGTCGCCGTGGATCGCCGACGTGATGAGGCCGTCCTTCTCGAGCTGGCGCGCGAGCCGCGACGCGCCGTGCTTGGTGCGCACGAAGCACAGCACCTGCCAGTAGTTGCGCGTCTTGACGAGGTGCACGAGCAGCGCGCGCTTGTCCTCCTGCGGGACCTTGTAGGCGCTCTGGTCGACGGTCTCGGCAGCCGTGTTGCGGCGCGCGACCTCGATCAGCTGCGGCTGGTTCAGGAGCTCGTCGGCGAGCTTCTTGATCTCGCCGGAGAAGGTGGCCGAGAACAGCAGGTTCTGGCGCTTCGCGGTGGCGGGCAGGAGCGCCATGATGCGCTTGATGTCGGGGATGAAGCCCATGTCGAGCATCCGGTCGGCCTCGTCGAGGACGAAGATCTCGACCTGGCCGAGGTACACGCTCTTCTGCTCGATGTGGTCGAGGAGCCGTCCCGGGGTGGCCACCAGGATCTCGACACCGGCGCGGACGATCGCCAACTGCTGCTTGATGTCGACGCCGCCGTAGACGACGGTCGAGCGCAGGCCCGTGTACTTGCCGTACTCGCGGATCGACTCCTCGACCTGGATCGCGAGCTCGCGCGTCGGGGTCAGGATGAGCGCGCGCACGGGATGCCGCGCGGGCGAGGGGCTCGTGTTCGCGTGCTGCGACAGCTTGTGCAGGATCGGCAGGCCGAAGCCGGCGGTCTTGCCGGTGCCCGTCTGCGCGCCGCCCATCACGTCCTTGCCCGCGAGGACGACGGGGATCGCCTGCTGCTGGATGGGGGTGGGGGTGGTGTAACCGGACTCGGTCACGGCCCGGAGAATCTCCGGCCGCAAGCCGAGCTCCGAAAAGCTCGGGGCACTGCTCATCACGACGTCTCCTGAATGCGGCCCACTCGCGGTGCGAGTTCCGGTCCAGGCAGCGTGGTCAACAGTGGAAGAAATGCGACCGGAAACAAAGCTTTGCGATTATACCCACTTCAAGCCGCGATGGGAAATCGGTGACCGAGCGGGGCTCGCCGCGGTGTTTCGCGATCGCGTTGCAGCGCACAAACGGCTATAATCAAAGGCTTTTTTTCTTTCTTCCGGCCCACTCCACGGCGGTCCCCATGCCCAAGGCGCTCCGCAACATCGCCATCATCGCCCACGTCGACCACGGCAAGACCACGCTCGTCGACAAGCTGCTCTCGCAATCCGGCACGTTCGCCGCGCACCAGCACGTCGCCGAGCGGGTGATGGACAGCAACGACCTCGAGCGCGAGCGCGGCATCACGATCCTCGCGAAGAACTGCTCGATCCTGTACGCAGACGACGCCGGCGAAACGCAGATCAACATCGTCGACACGCCCGGCCACGCGGACTTCGGCGGCGAGGTCGAGCGCGTGCTCGGCATGGTCGACGGCGTGCTGCTGCTGGTCGATGCCGTCGAGGGACCGATGCCGCAGACGCGCTTCGTGACGCGCAAGGCGTTGGCCCAGGGCTTGAAGCCCATCCTCGTGGTCAACAAGGTGGATCGCGACGGCGCCCGCTCCGATTGGGTGGTGGACCAGACCTTCGACCTCTTCGACAAGCTCGGCGCCACCGACGAGCAGCTCGACTTCCCCGTGATCTACGCGTCGGCGCTGAACGGCTGGGCGTCCACCAAGGTGGACGAGGTCGGCACCGACATGCGCCCGCTCTTCGACGCGGTACTGAAACATGTGCCGGAGCCCGTTGGCGATCCCGACGGC
>CAYQAF010000041.1:3133-9507 GCA_964415375.1 uncultured Alcaligenaceae bacterium | reverse complement strand
CGAACCCGCTGGTCGGTGCCGCGGTGGGAGCGGGCGCGCTCCTTGCGCAGAAGGTGATGCAGGACCCGATCGAGCAGCTGTTCAGCTACGAGTATTCGGTGCGCGGCTCTTGGTCGGAGCCCGTCGTGGAGCGCATGGCGCGGCGGCCCGTCGCGCGCGCGGGCGACGCCGCGACCGCAGGAGCGACGGCACGATGACGCGCCGCTTCCGCGTGGCGGCGGTGCAGATGGTCGCGGGTGGCGACATCGGCGTGAATCTCGCGCAGGCCGGACCGCTCGTGGACGATGCGGCCCGGGCCGGTGCGGAACTCGTGCTGCTTCCCGAGTACTTCGGCATCCTGGGCGCGCGAGCGACCGACAAGCTCGCCGCGCGCGAGCGCGACGGCGACGGCCGTCAGCAGGCATTCCTCGCCGATCGCGCGCGGCGGCACGGCATCATCGTCGTCGGCGGCTCCGTGCCGATCGACACCGGCGATCCGCAGCGTGTGGCGAGCGCCTGCCTCGTGTACGGCGCGGACGGCGCGCGGATCGCGCGCTACGACAAGATGCATTTGTTCGCGTTCCGTGACGGCGAGGAGGAGTACGACGAGTCGCGCACGATCGTGCCCGGCACGACACCCGTGGCGATCGACCTGCCATGCGGTCGCGCGGCGCTGTCGATCTGCTACGACGTGCGCTTTCCCGAGCTCTACCGCAGCCACCCGGATCTGGCGCTGATCCTCATGCCGGCGGCCTTCACCGCGCGCACGGGCGCCGCGCATTGGGAACTGCTGCTCCGCGCCCGCGCGGTCGAGAACCAGTGCTACCTGCTCGCCGCGGCGCAGGGCGGCATTCACCCGGGGGGGCGACGCACGTTCGGCCACTCGATGCTCGTCGATGCCTGGGGCGAGGTCGTGGCGCGCCGTGCCGAGGGTCCCGGACTGGTCGTGGGCGACGTCGACCCAAGGCGGATCGGCGAGATCCGGGCGAAGCTGCCCGCGGTCCTGCACCGGGTGCTGCGCTGATGGCGCCAGCGGACGAGCGCGAACGCGCAGGCGGCGAGCCGTCCTGTACGGTGCGCGCCGTCCCGGCGTCGCGACCGCTTGCCTGGCTGTCGGCCGGCATGCGCGATCTTGCCCTCGCCCCCGGGCCCAGCCTTCTGCATGGATTGGTGGTGGTCATCGCGGGCATCGCCATCCTCTCACTGTCGATGCGCGCCTGGCCGCTGCTGCCCGGCGCATTCTCCGGATTCGTGCTGATCGCGCCGATTCTTGCGACGGGACTCTACGAGCTCTCGCGCCGGCTCGAGGACGGCGAGGAGCCGACGCTCGCGCACGTCTTCGGTGCATGGGTGCGCGGCACCCGGCCGCTGGTGTGGATGGGCCTCGGGCTCGCGCTCGCGGCCACGCTGTGGGTGCTGGTGTCTGCGGTGCTGGTCGCGCTGTTCGTGCACGCGCCGATCACCGGACTGCGCGAATTCCTGCGGCTGGTCATCGTCGGCGAGGGCTCGAATCTCTTCCCGCTCTGGCTCACGCTGGGCGGGGTCGGTGCGGCAGTGGTCTTCGCGGCCACCGCCGTCTCGGTACCGCTGCTCCTCGATCGCGAGATCGGGCTCGGCGCGGCGCTCGCGACGAGCGTGCGCGCCGTCGGCGAGAACCCGGTGACGATGGCGCTGTGGGCCGCGATCATCATGCTGCTCACCTTCCTGTCGATGGCGACGTTCATGCTCGGCTTCGCGATCACGATACCGGTGATCGGACACGCCACGTGGCACGCCTATCGCGACGTGGTCGACGCCTCGGCACTGCCACGGCGGACCTGAACGTGCCGCCCGAAGCGACGCTGTTCGGGCTGACGGAGGCGCAGATAGCCGAGATCGGACTGACGTTCGGCATCGGCGCGTTCATCGCCTACATGCTGTTCATCATCTGGGATCTCGCGAAGCAGTCGAAGGCCGGCAAGCTCGGGACCTTCATCCTGTTCTTCGTGCTCGCATTCGGCATGATGGGCTTCGTCGCCAAGTCGATCGTCGCGAAGCTGCTGGGACTCTGAACCGCCTGTTGCCGGCGGCCGCAGCCGCCCCCTTCAGGGCGAGGCGCCGCCCGTCAGGGCGATGACGACCGGCGTCGACAGCGAAGCGATCGCGGTCGAGAGCACGATCGAGGACGCCACCGGGCCGCCGAGCGTGCCGAACGCCTTCGACATCAGGTAGACGTTCGCCCCGACCGGCATCGCCGCAAGCACGGTGATCGCCTGTGTCTCGACGGGCGGCAAGCCGAGCACCCGGGCGAGCGCGAATACGGCGAGCGGCTGCAGCAGGAGCTTCAGTGCGGTGATCGCGACACTTTCGCGCCAACCGTCGCGCACGCCGTAGTCGCGCAGGCTCATGCCGAGCGCAACCAGCGACAGCGGAATCGCGGCATCGGCGAGGAGGGCGAGGGTGCGGTCGACGAAAGCCGGGAGCGTCCAACCGGTGAAGCCGAACGCGGTGCCGGCGAGGATGCTCGCGACGATCGGGTTCATCGCCACCTCGCGGGCAGTGCGGACCAGGGCTTCCGGCGAGGCACTGCGCTCTTTCGCCCATTCCACCGACACCGTCACCAGCATCCACAGGATCCACGCGTTGAAAACGATCACGAGCGTGATCGCCGGCAGCGCGCGCTCGCCGAGCGTCACCGTGACGAGCGGCACGCCGAGCAGCACCGTGTTGGCGAAGACCGTACCCATCCCGAACACCGAGGCGGCGACCCCGTCGTGACGGAAGACGCTGCGGGCGACGGCGATGGCGACACCGTAGACCGCGAAGGTGCCCCCGAAGTAGGCGACGAGGAGCCAGGGGTCGACGGGCGCAAGCGTCGAGAACCCGCTCATCAGGCGGAACAACAGTGCGGGCACCGCGATCGTGAACACGAAGCTCGCGAGCGCGTCGGAGGCCGCGGCGCTGCCGCGCCCGAAGCGCGCCAGCGCGTAGCCGAGCGCGACGAGCAGGAACAGCGGCGCGGTCAGCGCGAGCAGCGCGGAGAACGTCGCCATGTCGGATGGACGTCGAGGACGGCGTGCGGCGGCCGCCGGGCCGCCGGAGTCACGCGGCATCCATGCGCGGTCCAGTGCTGTGGATGCTGCGTATCGGCCGTGTGCGCGCTCGCGCGGCGACGGGCCCTGCGGGCCTGGACTGCGCCCGCCGCGTTCACGCGGCCTTCGACGCGTCCGCGCCGGCCGGGCGTTGCGCGGCCAGCGTGTCGAGCGCGGCGCTGACCGCACGGTCGAAGAGCGGCACCGGTTCGAGCACCAGCGTGGCCTTGCCGGAGGCGAGCTCCCAGGCCAGCTCCTCGGGGGAGAACAGGAACGCGCGACCGCGGCTGCGGCTGGTGAAGATGTACTTGGTGTGCATCGGGCTCACCCAGTTGAGCCTCGCGCTGACCTGCCGGCCGTCGTCCTGTCGGAAGGACAGCCACGTGCCGACCGCCATCTCGCTCACGAAGTCGTGGACGTTTGCCGGGTCGAGCTGCGGACGGCCGCGCGCGATTCCCTTCGCCTCCGTAGTCTCCACCGGCGCCGCGGAGGGTGCCTCGGCCGATGCATCGGCTTCCGGTCGCGGCTTGATCGCAGCGACGTGCAGCGGGTACAGGGCATCGAAGAACGCGCGCGTGCGGTCGGCAGGTGCGTTGACGGCGGTGCAACCCTTGCGCAGGCCGAGCACGAGCGCCGGGATCATCCTGGTGAGCCGCGCCTTCTGCCCGGTGCGCTCCTTCGCCACGATGCTCCACAGCAGATCGTCGAGCGTGCGCACGGCAGCGGTCCACTCGGTGCTCGCGACGCCCTGGGCGCGCCGCACGGACGTGAGGTAGTCGGCCCACGTGGTCTCGACGAAGCCGCGCACGTCGAACGGCAGCAGCAGGCCGGCGAGCCGGTCGCGCACCAGCGCGCGGACCTCCGCGCGGTCCGACTCGCTCCGCTCGGCCTCGAGCGCGGCAGCGACGTCCGGCTTCATCGTCGCCTCGACGCTCTTCTTCTCGGCATCGATGTAGCTGGCGAGCTCGACATCGGCCACCTCGAATACCGATGGGTCGATCTCGTAGTCGCGGCAGATGCGGTCTACGACCGCCGTCGCCTCGTGCTCGAAGCTCGCCTGGTACTCGGCGTCGTGCGTCGAGCCGATCGCGGCTTCGGAAAGGTGGTCGAGCAATCGGCGCGCCGGGTGCGCGCGGTCCGAGAAAAACGTGCGGTCGAGCAGCGCGGCCTTCAGCACCGGCACCTGCAGTCGGCCGAACAGCCGGCGCATCGACTCCGGGATCGACGGATCGCGGAAGATATAGTCGAACAGCAGCCCGATCACGTCCATCGTGATCCGATCGGTCGGGTTGGCGACCTGGTCGACCACGGCGGCACGGATGTAGGGAATCAGGTTGAGAGGGATCAGGGCTGCGCCGGCGTCGCTCGGCGCCGGCATGACCTTGGCGAGTTCGGCCGGCAGGTCGAGGCGCTGCCAGTGCCCGAGCGTGTTGAAGAGCGGCGTCGACGTGCCCAGCGCCATCAGCGGGTCGAGATCCGGGAACAGCGCATCGGCGCCGGTTGCAGCCGCTCCCCGCACCGGTGCTGTGGCACCGAGGGTGGTCAATCCCGCTGCGAGCGCAGCCGCGGGAAGCGGGGCCGCGGGACTGTCCGCGCCCGGTGCAGCGCTCGCCGGTGCCACCGCCGATGGCAGGAGGGCGGCGATCGCCTCGCTCGACTGATTGCTCGCCGTGGCGAAGTCGAACACCGTTGCGCGGGCGGCATCACCAAGCTGCGGCACCTCGACGTCGCCCGGCAGCGACTGTCCGGCGTCGTGCAGCATCTGCGAGAACGTCGGGATCAGGTCCTTGTCGTCGGCGGGACGGAACTCGCTCCGCGCGCGAAGCTCCGCCTTGATCTCGGGCAGCACACCGTGATCGGCGAGGTACCGGTTGAGCGTGATGTAGACCTTGTTCGCCGCAGGCGTCAGGTCCGCGACGACGCGCTCCATGAACGGCCGCCAGATGCGTGGATCGGGGTAGGTCGCACGCGCCGACAGGCCGATGGCATCGAGGATGTAGGGCGGTCCGAATGGATTGTCCGGATCGCGGCGATCACCGGCAGGCAGGAGGGTCTCGACGCGCAGGTCGAGCGCGTCGAGCTCGCGGTGGGTGAGTCGGTACAGGAAGGCGGTCGCGGCGACCAGCGCCGCCTGCTTCTCCTGATCGAACGCGGTGAGAACCCGCAGCGTCGAGATCGACGCGTCGAAATCCGGCCGCCGGCCCTTGCGCCGGCCACCGCCGAGTCGCCGCGCGTAGAGCTCGCCCAGGGCCTTGTCGAAGCGTTCGACCCAGACGCTTCGCTTTGCCTTGAACTCGGCGACGTCCTTCTCGTCGACGAAGGCATTGCCTTCGAAGAGATCCCCGCTCATCTCGATCGACGCGCGGCCGATGTCGGTGAGTTTGGCCCGATACTGCTCGAAGCAGCCGTCGAGGAGTGCCTTGGCTTCCGGCGGGATCGACGTCGCCGGTCCCGGGCGTGCGGGGTTCTGGGTCATCGTGTTGGCGTGGCCGGACTAGGTCCGGCGAGCGCGCTATTGTAGGCCCGCCACGAACTTGCGCGCGATGCTTGCAGTCAATCGTGAGGAGCGGACCGACCGTCGGCCCGCCCGCGCTCGCGGAACGTTCCCGGCGGGGCCGCATCGGTGACGTCGGTCGCCCCAGTGGTGCAGCGAGTGACGCATCGCGTTCGCGCACGCGGACCGTTACCATACCCCCTCCGTCGGCGACGTCGACCCGCGTCGCGGGAGCCCGACGCCGTGCCGAAGCCGAGTCCACTCGCATGAGCCAGACCGTGTCCCTGAGCCGTGCCGCGCCCGCGATAGCGGTCGTCGGCGCGGGCATCGTGGGCGCGACCACCGCCTACATGCTCGCGCGGCGCGGGGCCCACGTGACGCTCATCGACCGCACCGAGCCCGGACGCGGCTGCAGCTACGGCAACGCCGGGGCGCTCGCGCCGGCTTCGATCGTGCCGCTCGCGATGCCTGGCATCCTGCGGCGCGTGCCCGGCATGCTCCTCGACCCGGCGGGACCGCTGCGTCTGCCGCTTGGCTACGTGCCGCGCGCGATCCCGTGGCTCGCGCGGTTCGTCGCCGCTTCGCGCCGCGACCGGGTCGAGGCGATCGCCGCGCGGCTCGCCGCGCTGAATGCCGAGGCGATCGAGCGTCACACAGTGCTGGCGCGCGAGATCGGCGCACCCGAGCTGGTGCGCATGCACGGCCACCTGCACGTCTACCGCGATGCCGGCGCGCTCGCGAAGGACGCGCCGGCATGGGCGCTGCGCGAGCGGTACGGCGTGCGCTGCGAGCGCGTCGAACGCGCCGACATCGAATCCCTGGAGCCGCGC
>CAYQAF010000041.1:0-3123 GCA_964415375.1 uncultured Alcaligenaceae bacterium | reverse complement strand
GCTACCGCACCGGGGTCTTCCTGCCGGACCAGGCGATGGTGGTCAATCCGTTCCGCTACGTGCAGCAGATCGTGAGGGCGTTCGTCGTGGGTGGCGGTCGCCTGGTGCGCGACGAGGTGCGCGCGATCGAGCCCGACCTCGCACGCGGGTGGTCGGTGCACACGAGCGAGGGGCGCCAGACCGCGGACCACCTGATTCTCGCCGCCGGGGCGCAGACGCCATCGCTGGTCGGTCCTCTCGGTGTGCGCCTGCCGATCGAAAGCCAGCGCGGCTACCACGTGACCTTCCCGGACGACACGGCGCCGGTGTCGCGCATCGTCGTGCTCGCCGACCGCAAGGTGTTCGTGACGCCGCTCGAGCGTGGCTTCCGCGTGGCGGGGACGGTGGAGTTTGGCGGGCTGTTGCGCCCGCCCGACCCGCGCCGCTTCGCCCTCCTGGGCCGCCTCGCGCGCGAGGCGTTTCCCGGGATCGCCACCGGCGAGGAACGCCACTGGATGGGTCACCGCCCGAGTACGCCGGACTCGCTGCCGCTCGTCGGACCGGTCGCATCGAGGGCCGGGCTCTGGCTCGCCACCGGGCACGGGCACCTTGGTCTCACGGGCGCCGTCAGCACCGCTCACGCGCTCGCGGACGCCATTCTCGAGGGGTCGCCGGCGCTCGCGCCGGCCATCGCCTGAGTGCGTGCTAGCCGCGGCCCACGAAGGGCATGTCGCGGGCCATCACCGTCATGAACTGGACGTTCGCGTCGAGCGGCAGGCTCGCCATGTAGACGACCGCGGACGCCACGTGCGCGACGTCCATCAGCGGCTCGGCCGCGATCGTGCCGTTGGCCTGCGGCACGCCCTTGGCCATCCTCGCCGCCATGTCCGTGGCCGCGTTGCCGATGTCGATCTGGCCGCAGGCGATGTCGTGCTTCCGCCCGTCGAGCGAGATCGACTTGGTGAGCCCGGTGATCGCGTGCTTGGTGGCGGTGTAGGGCGCCGAGTTGGGCCGCGGCGCGTGGGCGGAGATGGAACCGTTGTTGATGATGCGTCCGCCGCGCGGCGACTGCGTCTTCATCGCCCGGTATGCCGCCTGCGCACACAGGAACGAGCCCGTGAGGTTGACGTCGACGACTTCCTGCCACTGGGCAGCGGTGAGGTCCTCGAACGGGCCGCCAATCGATGCGCCGGCATTGTTGAAGAGCAAATCGACGCGACCGAACGCCGCCACGGTGCGCGCGAACAGCGCATCGACGGCGTCCGGACGGGAGACGTCCGTGGGGATGGCGATTGCACCATCTCCGGCCCCCGCGGCCACGATCGCCGCCTCGAGCGGCTCGGGCCGGCGTCCGGCGAATGCCACGCGCCAGCCGGCTGCAAACAGCGCCGACGCCACGGCCTTGCCGATACCGCTTCCTGCCCCCGTGACTACCGCCACCCGGCCGCTCTTCATCGCACTGCTCCTGTTCGTCGACAGCCGGCATTCTAGTGCTGATTGCCCCCGCGTCTGCCTGCCCACGGGGCGGCAGCCTCCTGCCGTATCGGGCAAACCGTCGCCGCCGGCCGCGGCCGACGGACGTCGTCGGACGTTGGCGCGTTCTATGCTAATGTCATGAAGAGCCCGACGCCCTCGCCGACCTGCGGCGTATCTGTCGAGGCCGCGCCACGATGCACTGTCCGACCTGCCGTCACGACAATCCCGCGACCACGCGCTTTTGCCGCGCGTGCGGAGCGGTGCTCGTGGAAAGCGCACCGGATGGCGGACGTCGCCGCGTGCTGCGGCCCTGGGGAATGCGGCGGACCGCGCCGCCGACGATCTCCCCGGATATGCCCGACCTGATGGATGGGGGGATACAGACGCCTGGAACCCGCCTCGACCCCGCCGTCCGCTTTGATTTCTGGATTGTCGGCGGACTCGTCGTAGCCTTGGTCGCAGTGGCCTGGATCAACGGCACGGCGCGCACCAGCCGCGATTCGATGCACGACACCAGCGCGCAGGTTGGCGCGGGGTCGGCAGCCTATGTTTCCGCCACGACGCCGCCGATCGTGCATGAGGCCCGCCTCAAGGCGCCGCCGCTGGTCGACGTGTCGCCCGCCGCGACCCAGGGCACTGTAGCGACGCCGCGCGTCACTGCCGCCCCACCGTCGCCGGCACGTGGCCAGGCGCGGGCCGCCGCGGCGATCCCCGTGGCAATCGCGACCCAGCCCGGCGAATCCGTCATTGACGACGGCCGCGGCGAGGCGCCGGCGCCGCCCGTCGCACCGGTCCAGGCCACGTCACCCCCGGTTTCCGATCGCTGGCAGCCCCTGCGGAGCGCACTCGCGCAATGCGGATCCGTGAACGGCGCGATCGGGCGCGCCGTGTGCGAGCAGGAGGCGCGGCTCACCCACTGCGAGGGGTTCTGGGGACTGGTCGCGGTCTGCCCGACCGCCCGTTCCGAGTACGGCCAGTAGTGCGTTCCGGCAGTTCCGACACTTGCCGGCCATCGGACCCCCGCGGGGGCGGATCGGCTAGCGTCGTTCGCGCAGCAGCAGATTGAGCAGGATCGCGCCGAACGTGGCGGTCGCGATGCCACCGAACGCCACGCCGCCGACCTTGAGCGTGAAGTCACCGGCGCCCAGCACCAGCGTGACCGCGGCGACGATCAGGTTGCGGTTCTCGCTGAAGTCGACCCGGCTGTCGACCCAGATCTTCGCACCCGCCGCCGCGATCAACCCGAAGACGACGATCGACACGCCGCCGAGCACCGGGCCGGGAATCGTCTGGATGAGCGCACCGAACTTCGGCGAGAAACCCAGTGCGATCGCGATCAGCGCCGCGATGACGAACACGATCGTCGAATAGATCTTGGTGACCGCCATGACGCCGATGTTCTCGGCGTAGGTGGTGACGCCGGTGCCGCCCGAGTAGCCGGCGACGATCGTGGCGAGGCCGTCGCCGAGGAACGCGCGGCCCATGTAGGGGTCGAGGTCGCGGCCGGTCATGGCCGCCACTGCCTTGATGTGCCCGAGATTCTCGGCAACGAGAATGATCGCTACGGGCGCGATCAGCGCGATCGCCTCGGCGCGGAAGTTGGGGGCCGCGAACTGCGGCAGACCAAGCCAGGCGGCGCTCGCCACACCCCCGAAGTCGACCGGCTTG
>CAYQAF010000040.1:0-9680 GCA_964415375.1 uncultured Alcaligenaceae bacterium | reverse complement strand
CACGAGGCCTCCTCGCACACGGTGTGCAGGCGGTGCTCGCGCAGGATCTCCTTGATCTCGAAGAAGCGCGGCGACGAGGGTGCGCGTACGCGGATCCACTCGGGCTTGCGCAGTGGCTCCGCCGCGGCCACCTTGATGGGGATGCGGGCGGTCTTGCCCGCGCCCTTGTGCTTGACGCCGGCGGCGTTCGCGGCAGTGGTGTCGGAGGCGTCGTTCATGGGCGGTCAGGGGCAAGACGTCGGGCGAGGATCGGTGCGAGCATCGCCCCGGCCGCGTCGACATCGAGGTCCACGCCGAAGTCGGCCAGCTGCGTGACCGCGAGTCCGGGAAAACCGCACGGATCGATGTCCCCGAAGGGTGCCAGGTCCATCGCGACGTTCAGCGCCAGTCCGTGATAGGTGCAGCCATTGCGCACTTTGAGGCCAAGCGCGGCGATTTTCGACTCGACACCGCCGCGGCGCACGTAGACACCTGGCGCGTCGGGCCGGCCGTACGCCGATATCCCTTGCGAATCAATGAATTCTACCACCGCCGCCTCGATCGCACGGACCATGTCCCGGACGCCCAGGCGAGCGCGGCGGAGGTCGACGAGCAGGTAGGCGACCACCTGCCCCGGCCCGTGATAGGTGACCTGCCCGCCGCGATCGACCTTGATCACGGGAATGCCGGCGTCGCGGCGCAGGTGTTCGCGGCGCCCGGCGAGCCCGAGCGTGTACACCGGCGGATGCTCGGTCAGCCAGATCTCGTCGGGAGTACCCGCGTCGCGCGCGTCGGTGAACGCCTGCATCGCGCGCCAGCAGCGCTCGTAGTCGGTAGGGCCGAGCGTCCGGATGACGACGCCGCTGGCCTCGTCGCGTCGCGCGGCTGGCCGCGCCGCGACTGCATCCGTGACGGCGTTCGGCTCGTTCATGCGTCGAGGCCCGCCGTACGCGTCAGAGCACCATCGCCACCATCGGGTGGGACGTGAGCTCGCGATAGAGCGCGTCCAGCTGCTCGCGCGACGTGGCGTTGATCGTGGCCGTCACCGAGAGGTAGTTGCCCTCGCGCGACGAGCGCATCTCGAGCGTGGCCGGCTCGAAGTCCGGCGCGTGCTTCAGTACCAGGTCGACGATGGTCTGCGCAAAGCGGTCGTCGCGCCTGCCCATCACTTTGATCGGGAAGGCCATCGGGAACTTGAGCGCGGATGCGGCGGCTTCGGTCATCGCGATCAGCCGGCCGGAGAGCCGTAAATGTAGTCGCGCGTCAGCGGGTGGGGGAGGCGGCCGTCGTCGAGCGGCCTGCCGGCCAGCAGTTGCCACAGCGACAGCCAGCCGCGGTCGAAGGCATGCGCCGATCCGGCCATGTACACGCGCCAGACGCGGAAGCACGCCTCGCCCGCCTCGCGCCGCGCCGCATCGGCATTCGCCTCGAGACGATCGGTCCAGTGCCACAGCGTCTTCGCGTAGTGCTCGCGCAGCGCCTCCGCGTCGATGACCTCGAGGCCCGCGGCCGACATCGCGGAGATCACCTTCGAGACGTGCGTGAGCTCGCCGCCCGGGAACACGTAGTCCTCGACGAAGTCGCCGATGCCGCTGCCCAGCGCCGGGGCGCCTTCCATGCCGTGGGTGATGCCGTGGTTGAGCACGAACCCCCCGGGCACGAGCAGGCGGCGGATCTTGCCGAAGTACTGCGGGAAGCGGGCCACGCCCACGTGCTCGAACATGCCGACGCTCGCGATCTTCTCGTAGCAGGGCAGGTCGGGCAGGTCGAGGTAGTCACGCAGTTCCACGCGCACCCGACCCTCAAGCCCGCGGCGCCGGATCTCGGCCGCGACGTGGTCGGCCTGGTTCCTCGACAACGTGATGCCGGTCGCTTCGACGCCGTAGTGTTCCGCCGCCCAGAAGATCAGCGCGCCCCAGCCACAGCCGATGTCGAGCAGCCGCTCGCCGGCCGCGAGGCGCAGCTTGCGGCAGACGTGGTCGAGCTTCTGCTCCTGCGCGGCGGCGAGCGTGTCGTCCTCGCGCCTGAAGTAGGCGCACGAGTACACCATGCGCTCGTCGAGCCAGAGCCGGTAGAACGCGTCGCCGACGTCGTAGTGGCGCGCGATGTTGGCGCGGTTCGGACGGTGCTGGTGCAGCCACGACGCCGCGCGCTCCCCCAGCGAAACGCGGTCGTGGTGGATCTCGCCGACCATCCGCTCGGCGATGCCGAGGATGCGGCGCGCGCTGCCCGAGAAGTCGATGTCGCCGCGCACGTAGGCACGCGCGAGCCGGCCGAGCGCCGGCCGCGCGAGCGCGGTCAGGCCACGCAACGTGCGCGCCGCGATCTCGGCCTCCGGCTGCGCGGAGAGCCGGACGTGCTCGCCACCGGGCAGCACGAACTCCGCCGGCACGCCGAGCGCGCCGTAGCGCCGTTCGATGACCTTGGCAAGGGAAAGCGGCATGTGCAGTCGCGTCCTCGGCCCGCCCAATGGCGTGATGTCCGGAATCAGTTTACCAAGCCCGGCCATTCCGGTGCACACCCGGTCCCGGGGGCCCCCGGCACGATGAGGCGGGCGATTTGACCCCGAGGGCAAGGCCCCCTACCATCCGCGCACTCCCGCCGGGCGGCGCGAGAGCGCCACCCGCCCGCGTGCAACCCCTTCCCAGCGGCACTCCATGACGAGGACCGGCCCGACCCGAGACCCCGCGCGCGCCGACTTCGGCGAACGGCAGTTCCGCGACGCGCTGGCGGAGTTCGCGACCGGGGTCACGATCATCGCCACCCGCGACCCGGCACATCCGGGCGTGGCCCGCTACGTCGGATTCACCGCCAACTCGTTCAACTCGGTGTCGCTGGATCCGCCACTGGTCAGCTGGTGCCTGTCGCGCCACGCGAACACGCTGCCCGCGTTCGAGCAGTGCGAGCGCTATGCGATCTCCGTGCTCGCCGTCGACCAGGCCCCGATCGCCCAACGCTTCGCCGGCACGCATGCGGACCGCTTCGAGGGCGTGCCGTTCCGGCTCGGCTGGGCAGACGCCCCCCTGATCGACGGCGCGGTGGCCTGGTTCGAGTGCCGGCACTTCTCACGCCAGCCCACCGGCGACCACACGCTGTTCGTGGGGGAGGTCGTGCACTGCGCGCGCGCGCAGGGGCCCGGCCTCGTGTTCCACCACGGCCGCTTCGGCACCGTCGCGCCGACGCGCTGAGGAGCCACCGGCGTCGCGCCGGTCCCGTCAGGCAGCGACGCCCGCCTTCGCTTTCGGCTTCCTCGACTGGAACACCGCCCAGAGCTTGCGGAACACCGGGCCGGGGACGCCGCCGCCGAACGGCTTGCCGTCGAGGGTCGTGATCGCGACGACTTCCTTCGTCGACGAGGACAGCCACATCTCGTCCGCCGCGAGCGCCTCGGCGCGCGTGATCGGACGGATCTCCACCGGCATTCCCGCCTCGCGCGCGAACTCGATCGCGGCGTCGTAGGTGATGCCGGGCAGGATCAGGTGGTCCTTCGGCGGCGCGACGATCGTCCCGCCCTTGACGATCAGCACGTTCGAGGCCGACGCCTCGGTGAGCAGGCCGTCGCGGAACATCACCGTCTCGACCGCCCCGGCCTCGGCGGCGAGCTGCCGCATCAGCACGTTGCCCAGCAGCGACGTGGTCTTGAGGTCGCAGCGCTGCCAGCGGTTGTCCTCGGCGGTGATCGCCGCGACCCCGCGCTCCACCTGTTCGCGCGTCGGCGAAGGCAGCGGATTGCTCATCATGAACACGGTGGGCGCCGTGTCCCTCGGGAACGCGTGGTCGCGCTTCGCCACGCCGCGCGTCACCTGCAGGTAGACCGCCTGGTCGTCGAACGGCTGGCGCGCGATCAGCTCGCGCACCAGGCGTTCCCACTCGGCATCGGCGTGCGGGTTGGCGAGGCCGATGCCGTCGCAGCTGTGCGCAAGACGCGCGAGGTGGTGCGGCATGCGGAACGGCTCGCGGCCGTAGGCCGGGATCACCTCGTAGACGCCGTCACCGAAGATGAAGCCGCGGTCGAGTACGGGAATCTTCGCGTCCTGGATCGGCAGGAACGCGCCGTTCAGGTAGACGATCGCTTGTGCATCGGACATCGGGATCTCCTTGGCAGTCGCTGCGCAACCCGGTCACTTCGAGAACCACAGGCGGACCGTGTCCCAGGCCCGGCCGAGGAAGCTCGCCTGCGGCACGTCCTCGAGCGCGATCAGCGGGAATTCCGCCACCGGCTTGTCCTCGAACGAGACCTTGACCAGGCCGACGCGCTGGCCGCTCGCGATCGGCGCGATCAGGCGCTCCTGCGCGACGAGCGACAGCGCGAGCTTCGCCGCCTGGCCCTTCGGCAGCGTCACGTGGCGATCGGCGAGGAAGCCGGCCTTGACTTCGGGGGCGCTGCCCTTCCACACCGGCAGCGTGGTCACGGTCTTGCCGGACTGGTAGAGCGCGACGGTGTCGTAGGCCTGGAACCCGTAGTTGAGCAGCTTCTGGCTCTCCGCGGCGCGGGTGGCGTCGGACGCCGCCCCCAGGACGACCGACACGAGCCTGCGCTCGCCGCGCAACGACGACGCGATCAGGCACCAGCCGGCGGCCTCGGTGTGGCCGGTCTTGACGCCGTCGACGTACGGGTCGGTCCACAGCAGCCGGTTGCGGTTGGCCTGCGTGATGTTGTTGTAGCGGAATTCCCGCTGCGAGTAGATCGGATAGAACTCGGGGTAGTCGCGGATCAGCGCGGCGGCGAGGCGCGCGAGGTCGGCGGCGGTCGCGTAGTGCTGCGGCCCCGACAGGCCGGTCGCGTTGGCGAAGCGCGTGTTCGCCATGCCGAGGCGCTGCGCCTCCTTGTTCATCTGCGCGACGAACGTCTCCTCGCTGCCCCCGACCAGCTCGGCCAGCGCGATCGAGGCGTCGTTGCCCGACTGCACGATCATGCCGCGCAGGAGCTCGTCGACCGACACCGCCTTGCGCGGCTCGATGAACATGCGCGAGCCCTCGGCGCGCCAGGCCTTCTCGGAGACGTTGACCATCTGCGACGGCACGATCGCCTTGCCGCGCAGCGCCCCGAAGACGACGTAGGCGGTCATCAGCTTGGTGAGCGAGGCGGGATCGCGGCGCTCGTCGGCGTTGATCGCCGCGAGCGTCTGCCCGCTGGTCGTGTCGAGGAGCACGTACGCGGCGGCGGCGAGCGCCGGCGCAGGCAACGCGCCGAGGGCGGACACCGGCGCGATGCCCGGGGCTGCGAGGGCGGGTGCGCCCTGGGCGAGGGCCGGCGACGCGGTCGCGGCGGCTAGGCAGAGTGCGGCGACGATCGACGCCGCGCGGATCGGATGACGCATGGGGTCGCTGCGGGGAAAGCGTTTGATTATAGACCCCGCGCCGGCCGCCACACGGCGCGTGACGACGCCGCGATCGCGCGGATCTGATGCGTCGGCGACCGCCCGCCGCTACCAGGGGCGCGCGATCGTCATGTCGACGATCGCACCGTCCGCCGCGTCGACGACCACGGCGAAGTCGCGGTTCGGCGCGCGGGCGGCGAGATAGCGCAGGCCGGACTCGGCACGGCCCGACGCGCGCACGATCGCTTCGACTGCCGCGACGCGATCGGGATTGAGGCGTTTCAGCTCCGCGATCTCGCGCCCCTTGCGCGCCGCGTCGCGCGCGACCGCGGCGTAGGGAACGAAGAAGCGCGGCTGCTGCGTGAGGTCGACGCCGCCCAGCGCGAGGAACAACGACTCTTCCTTGAGCTTGGGGTCCTCGGGGAGTTGCGCCCCCACCGTCGGCGGCCGGCCCATCGGCAGCCGATGCCATGGCGGGGAGGCCTTGGCGAGCTCCGCCGGCGGTATCGTGTTGGCCATCACCAGGTCGAAGCGGTCGACGGCGAACACGAGGTAGGCCGGGCGCGCCGTGTACATCACGTGAATGCCGTAGGCGAGCGCCGCAAGCTGGAGGAACCCGATCGCCGCGAGGTCGAGCTTCAGCTTGCCGAGCCCCTTCGTCGGATCGAACACGGCGGTCGTCAGCAACGGCCCCAGCGTCACGTCGACGCCGATCATCAGCAGCACGAGGCCCATGCCTCCCGTCGCTTCGAAGTACGGCGGCGGATACCAGACGAGGATCATCGCCGCCAGCACCGTGGCGCCGATCGCGACGGACAGGAGCAGATGGCCGCCGCCCGCCTGCCACCGGGAAAAGTTCGCGAGCCTCAGCACGTGCGTTGCGGACCTTGTCTTTCGCCGACAAGATTCTAGCAAGCGGGTTCGCGCGGCGCGGCGGCCGACCGGCGGCCCGATGCCGCCGGCCATTCCCCGTGATGCGCCGTTACGACGGAACCGGCGCGGACGCCTCCTCGGCGGCGGTCACCGGAATGCAGCTGCAGAACAGGTTGCGATCCCCGTAGACGTTGTCGACGCGGGCCACCGGCGGCCAGTACTTCGCGGCCTCCTGCGCCACCGTCGGGTAGGCGGCGACGCGACGCGAGTAGCCGTGCGGCCACAGATCGGCGCTCACCGCCTCCGCGGTGTGCGGCGCGTGCTTCAGCGGGTTGTCGGCGCGGTCCATGCGGCCCGACTCGATCGCGCGGATCTCCTCGCGGATCGCGATCATCGCGTCGACGAAGCGGTCGAGTTCCACCTTCGACTCGCTCTCAGTGGGCTCGATCATCAGCGTCCCCGGCACCGGGAAGCTCATCGTCGGTGCGTGGAAGCCGTAGTCCATCAGCCGCTTGGCGACATCCTCCACCTCGACTGCGCTCGCCGCCTTGAGCGGGCGCAGGTCGAGGATGCACTCGTGGGCGACGAGGCCGCCGGGCCCCGAGTACAGCACCGGATAGTGCGCGGCAAGCCGCTTCGCGATGTAGTTCGCGTGCAGAATCGCCGTCTCCGTCGCCGCGGTGAGACCGGCCCCGCCCATCATCGTCACGTACATCCACGAGATCGGCAGGATCGACGCGCTGCCGAATGGCGCGGCCGCGACGGGACCGATCGGTGCGCCGGCCGCCCCGCCAGGAGGCTCCGGCGCCGCGCGCGCCGGCTCGCCGTCGCCGAGGCAGCGGTGCCCCGGCAGGAACGGCGCGAGGTGCGCCTTCACCGCCACCGGCCCCACGCCCGGCCCGCCGCCGCCGTGCGGGATGCAGAACGTCTTGTGCAGGTTGAGGTGCGAGACGTCCGCACCGAAGTGCCCCGGCGGCGCGACGCCGACCAGCGCGTTCAGGTTCGCGCCGTCGACGTACACCTGTCCGCCGTGCGCGTGCACGATCTCGCACACCCTGGTGATGCCCGCCTCGAACACGCCGTGCGTCGACGGGTACGTCACCATGATCGCGGCGAGGTCGCGGGCGTGGGCCGCGGCCTTGCGCTCGAGGTCGCCGAGGTCCACGTTGCCGTCCGCGTCGCAGCCCACGACGACCACCTGCATGCCGGCCATCTGCGCCGACGCCGGGTTCGTGCCGTGCGCCGACGACGGGATCAGGCAGACGTTGCGATGCCCCTCGCCGCGGGCGGCGTGGTACGCGCGGATGACGAGCAGGCCCGCGTACTCCCCCTGCGAGCCGGCGTTGGGCTGCAGCGACACGGCGTCGTAGCCGGTGCAGGCGCAGATCATCTCCTCGAGCTCCGCGACCAGCTCGACGTAGCCCGCGGCCTGGTCCCGCGGCGCGAACGGGTGCATGTGCGCGAACTCGCGCCACGTCACCGGCACCATCTCGGAGGTCGCGTTGAGCTTCATCGTGCACGAGCCGAGCGGGATCATCGAGCGGTCGAGCGCCAAGTCACGGTCGGCGAGCCGGCGCAGATAGCGCAGCATCTCGGTCTCGGACCGGTAGCGATGGAACACGGGGTGTTCGAGGAACGCCGAGGTCCGCGCGAGTGCCGCGGGCAGCGCGTGCGGCGCGCCGGCGTCCAGATGCGCCACGGTGAACGCCACGTCGTCGCCCGCGAACGCGAGCAGGATGCGCTCGACGTCCTGCGGCGTCGTGGTCTCGTCGAGCGACAGGCGGATCGTCGTCTCGTCGACGCGCCCGAAGTTCATGCCGAGCGCGACCGCTTCGGCGTGGATGCGCGCGGTGCGCTCGCCCGTGACGACCGTGATCGTGTCGAAAAAGGCGCGCGTCGGCACCCGGAAGCCGAGCCGCTCCAGACCGGTCCTGAGGATCG
The DNA here is from genome assembly GCA_964415375.1 of uncultured Alcaligenaceae bacterium. Classification (GTDB taxonomy): domain Bacteria; phylum Pseudomonadota; class Gammaproteobacteria; order Burkholderiales; family Casimicrobiaceae; genus VBCG01. Next base: position 1,566 of record CAYQAF010000040.1, on the reverse strand, counting down.
CCGCCAGCCGGTGCACGCGCCGCGCGATCGCGGCGATGCCCTCGGGCCCGTGGTAGACCGCGTACATGCCGGCCATCACGGCGAGGAGCACCTGCGCGGTGCAGATGTTGGACGTCGCCTTCTCGCGCCGGATGTGCTGTTCGCGCGTCTGCAGCGCAAGCCGGTAGGCCGGGTTGCCGTCGGCGTCGACGGTGACGCCGACGAGCCGCCCCGGCATCTGGCGCTTGAACTCATCGCGCGTCGCGAGGTAGGCCGCATGCGGACCGCCCCAGCCCATCGGCACGCCGAAGCGCTGCGTGGAGCCGACGACCACGTCCGCACCCCACTCGCCCGGCGGCGCAAGCAGCGCGAGCGCGAGGATGTCGGCCGCGACGATCGCGTGTCCGCCGCCCGCGCGGACGCGCTCGACGATAGGGCGCAGGTCGCGGACCTCGCCGTCGGCGCCGGGGTACTGCAGCAACACCCCGAACGCGCGTGCGTCGGCGGCCGCCTCGGCGGGCCCGGTGACGACCGTGACGCCGAGCGGTGCGGCGCGCGTGCGCACGACGTCCAGCGTCTGCGGCAGCACGTCGGCGGCGACGAAGAACGTGCGCGACTCGTGCGACCCGACGCGCAAGGCCAGCGCCATCGCCTCGGCCGCCGCGGTCGCCTCGTCGAGCATCGACGCGTTGGCGATCGCCATGCCGGTCAGGTCGCAGACCATCGTCTGGAAGTTGACGAGCGCCTCGAGGCGCCCCTGCGAGATCTCCGGCTGATAGGGCGTGTAGGCGGTGTACCACGCCGGGTTCTCGAGGATGTTGCGCAGGATGACGCCCGGCGTGTGCGTGCCGTGGTAGCCCTGCCCGATGAACGACTTCAGCGGCCGATTGCGGGCGGCGATGCCGCGCAGCCGGGCGAGCGCTGCCGCCTCGCCGAGCGCACCGGGCAGCGGGAGCGGCGCATCCGCGCGGATGCCGGGCGGTACGACCGCATCGATCAGCGCGGCGCGGGACGCGAAGCCGAGCATGGCGAGCATCGCGGACTGTTCGGCGTCGGAGGTGCCGAGGTGACGCGCCACGAACTCGTCGTGGCGCATCAGGGACGCGAGGGATTCGCGGGGGGCAATGGGAGTCGTGGTCATCGGGTCTGCCCGTGGGGTTCGTTGCCGCGTCGCCGTGCGGCGCGCTGCCGCTGGCGGCGCGGTGCTAGGCGATCGTCGCCTGGTAGGCCGCCGCGTCGAGGAGCTTCGCCACCTCCGCGGCGTCGCTCGGACGGATCCGGAACAGCCACGCGCCGTAGGCGTCCTGATTCACCGACTCGGGCATACCCGTGATCGCGTCGTTCGCGGCAAGGACCTCGCCGGACACCGGCGCGTACACGTCGGAAGCCGCCTTCACCGACTCGACGACGGCGATCGCCTCGCCGGCCTTCACCTTGCGGCCGGCCTTGGGCAGCTCCAGGAAGACCAGGTCGCCCAGCGCGGCCTGCGCGTGGTCGGTGATGCCGACGGTCAGCGTGCCGTCGGCTTCGCTGCGGATCCATTCGTGGCTTGCGGTGTAGCGGAGGTCGGCGGGAAGGTTCATCGAA
>CAYQAF010000039.1:0-9704 GCA_964415375.1 uncultured Alcaligenaceae bacterium | reverse complement strand
TCGATCGTCCCGGCGCCTACCCGCTCCACGAGTTCACGTCGAGCCCGCTCACCTCGCGTCCCTGGGCGAAGCCCGACGCCGCCGAGCGCGACAATCCGCAGGTCGTGCCGGGCACGCTCGTCGGGCGACGCCAGTTCGGGCTGATCCGCGTCACCGGGCCCGGCACCGAACGGCGCATCGCGCTCGAAAGCTACGACGCGACGGGCACGCTGCTCTGGCGCCACGAGCTCCGCGCGAACGACCTGCGCTTCGCATCCTCGCAACCGGCGGCGCAGTGAAGGCCGGGACGCGGCGCGGTGCGCTGGTCTGGTTCCGGCGCGACCTGCGCGACTACGACCAGCACGCGCTCGCGCAGGCGCTCGCCGCGGCCCCCCCCGTTTACGCGGCATTCGTCTTCGACCGCGACATACTCGACGCGCTGCCCTCGCCCGCCGACCGCCGCGTCGAGTTCATCTGGGAGAGCGTGCGCGAGCTCGACGCCGCACTGCGCCGCCGCGGCGGCGGGCTGATCGTGCGGCACGAGCGCGCCGTGGCGGAGCTGCCGCGGCTGGCGGGCACGCTCGGCGTCGCCGCTGTGTACGCGAACCACGACTACGAGCCCGCCGCGCGCGACCGCGATGCCGCGGTCGCGCACGCGCTCGCCGATCGCGGCATCGCGTTCCGTACTTTCAAGGACCAGGTGGTCTTCGAGCGAGCGGAAGTGATGACGCAGGCGGGCCGGCCGTTCACGGTGTTCACGCCGTACAAGAACGCGTGGCTCAGGACGCTCGCGCCATCGCACCTCGCGCCGCACGACGTCGACGCGCACGCCGCTGCGCTCGCGCCGCCGCCGCCGGCGGAGGATCGCGGCCTCCCGGCACTCGCCGCCATGGGCTTCGCACGCACGAACCTCGCCGCGCTGGGGATCGTGGCGGGGATGTCCGGCGGCGCCGCGCGCTTCGAGGACTTCAGGGAACGCATCAGGGACTACAAGGCATCCCGCGACTTCCCCGCGGTCAAGGGCCCCTCGTACCTGTCGGTCCACCTGCGCTTCGGCACGGTCTCGGTGCGCGAGCTCGTCGCGTACGCCCACGCGTGCTCGCTGCGGGCCGGCGGCGATGGTGCGGCCACCTGGCTGTCCGAGCTCGTCTGGCGCGAGTTCTACGCGCAGATTCTCTGGCACCACCCGCATGTCGTCGCGAAGGCGTTCAAGCCCGAGTACGACGCGCTCGCCTTCCCCAACGACGGCGTGCGCTTCACCGCGTGGTGCGAGGGGCGCACCGGCTACCCGATCGTCGACGCCGCGATGCGCCAGCTGAACGAGACCGGCTACATGCACAACCGCCTGCGCATGATCGCCGCGAGCTTCCTCGTCAAGGACCTGCTCGTCGACTGGCGTTGGGGCGAGAGGGTGTTCGCCGACCGGCTGATCGACTTCGACCTCGCGTCGAACAATGGCGGGTGGCAGTGGGCGGCGTCGACCGGCTGCGACGCGCAGCCCTACTTCCGCATCTTCAACCCGGTGACGCAGTCGGAGCGCTTCGATGCCGCGGGCGCGTTCATCCGCCGCTACGCGTCCGAGCTCGCGCCGCTCGACGCACGCGAGATCCACGCACCCTGGAAGGTGCCGCCGGCGATCCAGCAGGCGAAGGGCGTGGTGATCGGCCGCGACTATCCGCCGCCGATCGTCGACCACGCCGTCTCGCGCGCACAGGCGCTGGAGCTGTTCGGCATCGTCCGCCGGCCCGCGGTCGGATGAGCACGCCGACGCGCGCCGCAACCGCGTTCGTCGACCGCCGACCGCTGTCGCCGGCCTAGTCCTCCTCGTGCTTGCGGCGCTTGTCGTACTCCGCGGCGAGTTGCTGCTGCAGTTGCGGCGGCGCGGCCTCGTAGTGAGAAAGTTCCATCGTGAACGCGCCGTGGCCGCCGGTCACCGACTTGAGACGCGCGGCGTAGCCGTCGAGCTCGACCAGGGGCGCGAGACCCGACACCGCGAGCGCCCCGCCGGCCAGGCCGTTGGTGCCCGTGACCTGGCCGCGCCGCGACGACAGGTCGCCGGTGATGTCGCCGGTGTTCGCCTCGGGGCAGACGATCTCGACCTTGACGATCGGCTCGAGGAGGATCGGCTTGGCCTTCGAGATCGCTTCGATGAAGGCCTTCCGTCCCGCGGTGACGAACGCGATCTCCTTCGAGTCGACGGGATGGTGCTTGCCGTCGAACACGGTGACGCGGACGTCCTGCAGGGGGAAACCGGCCACCGCGCCTTGCGCGAGCACCTGTTCGACGCCCTTCTTCACCGCCGGCATCAGGTTGTGCGGGATCACCCCGCCCTTGGTCGCGTCGACGAAGTCGAAGCCGCCGCCGCGCGGCAGCGGCTCGATGCGCAGCGCCACCTCGCCGAACTGGCCGGCGCCGCCGGTCTGCTTCTTGTGCCGGTAGGTGGCTTCCGCCTGTCCGCCGATCGTCTCGCGATACGGGATGCGCGGCGGGCGCGTGTCGATCTCCAGCTTGTACTGCGACGCCATGCGCTCGAGCACCGAGCGCAGGTGCAGGTCGCCGAGCGCGCGCAGCACCGTCTCGTTGTAGTGCGGGTCCTGCTCGACGACGAGCGTCGGGTCCTCGGCGACCAGCTTGTGCAGCACCTCGGAGATGCGCTGCTCGTCGCCGCGCTTCTTCGGCGTGATCGCCACGCCGTGCATCGGCCGCGGGAACTCGAGCGGCCGCATGTGGATCTGGTCCTCGTCGTGCGAGTCGTGCAGCACGCAGTCGAACTCGATCTCGTCGACCTTCGCCACGGCGGCGATGTCGCCCGGGATCGCGCGGTCGATCTCGACGTTCTTCGCGCCCTGCAGCATGAACAGGTGACCGACCTTGAACGGCTTGCGGCCGTCGCCGATCAGCAGCTGCGTGTCCTTCGTCACCGTGCCCTGGTGCACGCGGAACACGCCGAGCTTGCCGACGAACGGGTCGACCACGACCTTGAACACGTGCGCGAGCACGTGACGGCCGGGGTCGGGCTCGGAGCGGAACTCCTCGCGCGCCTCCTCGGGCGCGCCGACCTCGCCCTTGAAGAACAGCGGCGGATTGGCTTCGGTGGGATTCGGCGCGAGCTTCACCAGCACGTCGAGCAGCTCGGCGACGCCCGCCCCGGTGCGCGCGGACACGAAGCACACCGGCACGAGGTGGCTTTCGCGCAGCGCCTTCTCGAAGGGCGCGTGCAGCTGCTCCGGCGAGATCTCGTCGCCCTGCTCCAGGTACTTCGCCATCAGCTCCTCGTCGACCTCGATCACCTGGTCGACGAGCGCCTGGTGCGCGTCGGCCACCGAGGAGAAGTCGGCGTCCCCGGCCGGATTGAAGAAGCAGTCGACGACCCGCGCGCCGCCCTCCGCGGGCAGGTTGATGGGCAGGCACTCCTTGCCGTAGGCCTGCTGGATGTCCGCGAGGAGCCGCGGCAGGTCGACGTTGTCGGCGTCGATCATGTTGACGACGACGAGCCGGCAGAGCTTGCGCTTGCCGGCCCACTCCATCATGCGGGTCGTGATCATCTCGAGCCCGGCCTGGGCGTTGATGACGATCGCGGCGGTCTCGACCGCGTCGAGCGCACCGATCGACTGACCGATGAAGTCCGGGAACCCGGGCGTGTCGATCAGGTGGATGCGCGCTTCCGGCGTGTCGATGTGCAGGATCGACGAGCGCAGCGAGTGCTTCCAGGACTTCTCCAGCGGGTCGAAATCGGAGACGGTCGTGCCGCGCTCGACGCTGCCCGCCGCACCCACCATGCCCGCGCGAGCGAGGAGCGCCTCGGCGAGCGTCGTCTTGCCGGAAGCCCCGTGACCCACCAGCGCTACGGTACGAAGCTGACCCGTCCTGTATTCCGCCATGCCCATCTCCCTCGGTATGTGACCGTCGTTCGGAGGGAGTTTAACCTGCGGGTCCGGAGCCCGACGACGACGCGGCGTGCCGGGACGCGCAAGTGTTGCGGCGCGTCAAGCTTTGCGCACGGCTGCGTCGGAAGGAACGTCGCGGCAACCGGCCTGCCGCCCCCGGAAACGCCGCGCGCCGGGGTTCGCCCGGCGCACTTGTGGAATCGCTGCGCGTCCGCCCCGCGTGGCCGCGGTCCGCGCCCCCTCAAGCCGGTGCAGCGACGCCCAGCATCTCACGCAGGTTGCGCAGCAGTTCCTCTTCCTGGTACGGCTTGCCGAGGTAGAGGTCGACGCCGAGCTCGGCGGCGCGGGCGCGGTGCTTGTCCGCGGTACGCGACGTGATCATCACGATCGGGATGTGCGCGTTCGCGGGGTCGCTCTTCAGCGTCTTGGTGAACTCGAAGCCGTCCATGCGCGGCATCTCGATGTCGAGCAGGATCAGGTCGGGCATCTCGTCGGCGAGCGCCTGCAGCGCGTCGAGCCCGTCCTTTGCGGTAGCGACGCGGAAGCCCTCGCGGACCAGCAGGCGGCTCGTGATCTTGCGCACCGTGAGCGAATCGTCGACGATCATCACGAGCGGCGGGCCCGGCGTCGCCGCCGCCGTGGCGACCACGCGCGTCGCCCCGTTGGGGTCGAGCGCCGGGACGTCGGCCCGTTCCGCGAGCTGCACCGGGTTGATGATCAGCACGATCTCGCCGGTGCCGAGCACCGTCGCCCCGGCGATGCCGGAGACGCGCGCGAGCTGCGGGCCGATGTTCTTCACCACGATTTCCTGCTTGCCCACCATCTCGTCGATGTGGACCGCGCAGGCGCCGTGCCCGCTCTTCAGCAGCAGCACGGAGTTGTAGCGCTGCGTTTCGGGATGGTGGGCGGTGTCGCCCACGAGCCGCGGCAGGTAGTGGAACGGATAGCGCCGGCCCAGCCACTCGACCTCGCGGGTCACGTAGAGGTTGAACAGCGCCTCCTCCCGCACCTGCTGCACCTGCTCGACCATCGGCGCCGGCAGCGCCCACATGCGTCCGCCGGCGCGCACCAGCACGGCCTGGGCGACGGCCAGCGTCAGCGGCAGCGCAAGGGTGAAACGCGACCCGCGGCCGGACTCGGTCTCGACCTCGACCCGCCCGCCCAGCGCGGCGAGCTCGGCGCGCACGACGTCCATGCCCACGCCGCGCCCCGAGATCGCGGTGACCCGCGTGGCGGTCGAGAAGCCCGGCCGGAAGATGCAATCGAGCAGCTGGCGGTCGGTGGGCGTCGCGTCGCCGGGGACGAGCCCCAGCGCGAGGGCCTTCTCGCGCACCCGCCCGAGGTCGATGCCGGCCCCGTCGTCCGCGAGCTCGATCACGATCTCGTTGCCCGACTGACGCACCGCCAGCGTGATCTCGCCGGTCTCGGACTTGCCGACCGCGCGGCGCGCTTCGCGGCTTTCGATGCCGTGGTCGAGCGCGTTGCGCAGCAGGTGCTCCAGCGGTCCCGCGAGCTTTTCCAGCACCGAGCGGTCGAGCTCGGTCTGCGCACCCACGACTTCGAGATTGACGCGCTTGCCGAGCTCCTTCGCCACCTGCCGCACGATGCGGTAGAGGCGCTCGGACAGGCTCGAGAAGGGTACCGTACGGATCGCGAAGAGCTGCTGCTGCATGTCGCGCGACAGGCGCGACTGCGCGAGGAGCGCCGCATCGGCGTCGTCCAGGTTCTTGAGCAGCGCCTGCTGCACCGTGGACACGTCGTTGACGCCCTCGGCAAGCGAGCGCGTCAGCTCCTGGAAGCGCGTGTAGCGGTCGAACTCGAGCGGATCGAAGTCGTCGCTGTGCTCGTGCATCTGCGTCATGCGCGACTGGATCTGCGATTCCGCCTGGATCTCGATCTCGCGCACCTGGCCGCGCAGACGGATCACCGATCCGGTGAGCTCGAGCAGATTTGCCTTGAGCGCGCGCAGCTCGCCGTCGATGCGCGCGCGGGCGATCGCCACTTCCCCTGCCTCGTTCACCAGGCGGTCGATCGTGTCGGCACGCACCCGGAGCATCGCGCGCGGACCCGCGTCACCTTCGGCGACGTCGACGCGTGCGGCGGTGGCGGTGGTCGTCGCCGTCGGCACGGGCGCCGGGGTCGAAGGCTTCTCTGGCGTGACGGACGCTGGGGTCGCCACGACCTCGGCAGGAGCCGTCGGCTCAACCGTCGGCAGGGGCTGGGGTGTCACCGACGCCGGTCCGGCGGGAGCGATTGCGTCCACGCCGCTCGCGGCGACTTCCAGCTCGACCGCTTCGCGTGGCGGTTCCGCCGTGACGGGCCGGAGCGCCGTGTCCATCGCCGGCGCCGCGACCTCGGCCGGCGCAGCCGTGGCGACAACCGGCACTTCTTCCGCCGCCGCGACCCAGGGCAGCGCGACGTTGCTCTCACCGTCGCGCAGCCGGTCGAGCACGTAGGCGACCCGGTCGAGGTCGGTCTCGAGCGCCTCGAAGAGCTCCGGCGACGCCTCCGCGAGTGCGTCGCCCTCGATCAGGCGCGACTCCATGAGGTGCGTGAGCTCGCCCAGACGCATCGCGCCGGCCATGCGGGCACTGCCCTTGAACGTGTGCAGCGTGCGCCGCAGATCCTGCGCCGAGGCCCCGTCGTGCGGGGCGCGCTGCCAGCGGCGCAATTGCTCGCCCGCGGCGGGGAAGAGCTCCGCCGCCTCCTCGAGGAAGATCGACAGCACCTGCGGATCCTCGACCTCGTCGCGGATCGCCGCGAGCGGATCCGGCGCCGGCTGCGGCAGCACCAGCCCGGCGGCGGCGTCGGCGACTGCGGCAGGGGCCGCCGCCTCCTCCTCGGACTGCGCGGCATGCGCGGCGGCAGTCTCGGCATCGAGTTCGCCCAGGTCGGCAGCCTGTTGCCGAAGGGCATCGAGCTCGCCCTGGCTGTCGCGGGCTTCCTGCTCGTCGCCCGGACGAAACGCCTGGCGCGCCTCGATCGAGTCGACGAGACGCCGCAGCGCCTCGACGGCGCGGGCGAGCACCGGCAGCGCCGTGGCCGGACGCGCATCGATCTGCGCGAGCGCGATCAGCGCGAGCTCGAGCGACTTCGCCAGCGCGGCAACCGAGTGAAACCCTCCGGTACGATGGATACCGCACAGCGTGTGTGCCGCGCGGATCATCGCCGGCGCGGGCTGCGCAGCCGGGTCGAACTGCAGGAGCGCGAGATCGTGGTCGAGCGTCGCGAGGTGCTGCCCCGCCTCGTCGGCGAGGATTCGCCACAGCGTCGCGGACAGCGTGACCGTGCCGACGGTGATCTCTTCCGGTTCCGCCGGCGCGGTTTCCGCGCGCTCGTCCGGCGGCGTCGGCGCTTCGTCGTCCTGCGGGTCGCGCGGAGGCAGCTCGACCGATGGGACCCTCGGAGCGGGTGGCAGCTCGACGACACGCGGTGGTGCGACGACACGCGGCGGCTCGGACACGTGAGGTTCGTCCGCGGACTGAACCGAGGCCGCCGACCTCGTGTTGTCCGCGACGAGTTTCAGTGTGACTCCGTACACGGGCAGCGTGTCGAACGGCCGCGGCTTGTGCTCGCCCTCCGTCGCCGCGGGCAGCGTGACGTCCTCCGCTCCGTCGTCACCAGCCTCGACCTCGATCGAGGGCAACGCGTCGCCGTCCGCGACACCGAGTTCCGGCAACTCGTCCTGCGTCAGCATGGCGGCAGGCGCATCCGGGTCGAGCGCCGGCGCGTTGGCCGCGCGATCGGACTCGCCCTCGTGCCCATCGTACGGGAGGGCGGTGACTTCGATCTCGACGGTCGCCGGCTCGGGCGACACGATCGCGAAACCCGAGGCGTGGCCGGGCGGCGGCTGCTGCCCGGCCTTCGCCGCGCCGATCACCGAGTCGCCGCCCGGCAACTCGGCCTCGACCGCGCGGATCGCGGCGTGGAGCGCCGACGGGTCGGGCGTCACGCGCCCATGCTGGGACAGCGCGACGACCCACTCGCGGTACGTCGCCTCGGCGGTACCGATCATCGTGAGCACCGCCCCGGTCACCGGCCGCTGCTCCTCGAGCAACCGGTTGTGGATCTTTTCGACGTCGTACGCGTACTCGCCCAGGTCGGCCAGACCGACCATGCGTCCCGACCCCTTGAGCGTGTGGAAGCCCCGCCGCACGGTCGCCAGCGCCTCGCGATCGCCCCGGTTGGCGGCGAGCACCGCAAGGCTTGTCCGCATCGTCTCGAGCACCTCGTCCGCTTCGGCGAGGTAGATCTCGAGCAACTCCGCGTCGAGGCCGCTCGCGTCGACCTCGAGGAGCCGCTGCGTCTCCTCGGAGAGCTCGGGCAGCGGCGCGCCCGTGTCGGCGATCGCCTCGACCACGGCCGCGAGGTTGTGCGCCGCACCTCCCGCGTCAAACGCCGCGAGCGCGGCACCGGCCTGCTGCACGAGCTCGACGTCGCCGATCAGCTCGGCGTCGTCGCGCAGTGCCGCGAGCTTGATGCGCAGGCCCTCGCGCGCGGCGCGGTCGGCGGGTGCGCTCTGCACTTCGTCGAGCAGCCTGGGCAGCGCGGCCCGCAGTTCCTCGACAGCCTGTTCGACCGAGTCGCGTTCGCCCGGCACCTCGTTCGGCGCCTCGCCCAGCCGCCGCGCGATCAGCGGGGCGATCAGGCGGTCGCGCTCGGGCCGCTGCTGCTCGACGGCCTCGATGTAGAAGCCGAGGCCGGAAAGAGACTCGGCGAGGAGCTCCAGCTCGTCGTTGCTGACCAAGACTTCGGGGTCGAGGTACGTCTCGATCTGCGCCTGGCACATGCCGAGCAGGCGCTCGGCCTCGTCGAGGCCCAGGATCGTGAGCGCCCCGCGCACCTGCTCGCTGTCCTTGCGCAGCGACTCGAGCTCGGCGCGCTTGCTGTTGTCGCGGAAGAAGGCATCGAGCACCTGCTCCATGTGGCGGAGGTTGGCCTGGATCTCGCGGCCCACCTGCGCGATCAGCACCCGCTCCTGAGCGCGACGGCTCATCTCGTCCAGCACCGGCGCGCCGCCGTCCGCCGCAACGCGACCGGCCCGCGCGGCGTCGAGCCGCGCGATCATCTGCTCGACCTGGCGCGGGAAGTCAGCGGCGAGGTTCGAGTAGTTCTCGAAGGCGCTCTCGGCCAGGAGCAGCGCGGTCGCGAACTCCATCGCCACGGGCTCGGACACGCCTCCCGCAGGCAGCTTGTCCAGGCGCTCGACCAGTGCCGACGTGAGTTTCATCAGCGCGCCGTGCTTCATCTCGGCGGCCTTGGTGTGCACCGACGTCAGCGTTTGCTTGAGCTTGGGCAGGTTCTCGGCGCGCCCCGAGGCGAACTTGAGCCAGGTGTCCTTGACGCCGGCGAGCTGCTCGCGCGCCTCGCGGATCTTCGGCTGCAGCAGCACGACGTCCGTCCCGATCGCCTCCGGCGACGGGATCAGACCGGCGAGACCGTACGTGCGCTGCACCGCCTGTACCTGCGGCCCGACCGGCGCGGCGATCGCCACGTGATAGAGCACTTCGCGGCGCAGGCGGTCGGCGACCTTCGCCGAGCCTTCCGCGACGCGACGGATCTGCAGGTCGATGCGCGCCGCGAGCTGCTTCACGCCGAAACCGACCTCCAGTCCGTCGCCGGCCAGCGCCTCGACCAGCGCGCCCGCCGTCCACCAGAACGTGCGCAGGCTCGACTGCGACGCGACGTCCTCGATGCCGGCGATCGCCTCGCGCATCGTCGCGGCGCCGCCTGCGTCGCCGCGCAGCCAGGCGAGCAGCCCGCGCTGGTACTGCCGTCGCTGCTTGATCAGTAGCGACGGCAACCGGCTCGCCGGCACGCTGTCGCGCGACGCGATGC
>CAYQAF010000038.1:0-9960 GCA_964415375.1 uncultured Alcaligenaceae bacterium | reverse complement strand
CGCGTTCCAGCTCGGCGACCTTTTTCAGCGCGTCGGCGACGTCGTCGCGCTGTTTTGGCTCCGGTGGCGGGGGCGCGGCGACGGTCGGTGCCGGGTCGACGGGCGGCGCGGCCGCGGAGGTCGGCGGCGGCGCGCGTCCCGGAACCCGGATCACCTGCCCCGCCGCGAGCCGCGACGGATTGGTGATGTCGTTGTACTTGGCCAGGATGTAGAAGCGAAAGCGATCGCCCAGGAACTGCTGCGCGAGCTTCGACAGCGTGTCGTCCTTCTGCACGGTGTAGCGGAAGTACACCGGACCGAGCTCCCGCTGGGCATCGGCGCGAATCTGCTCGGAGAGCTTCCGCGCGAGGTCGTTGCCGGGGTCGAGTTGTGCTGCGCGCTCGAGCGTCGCGCGGGCGGCGAGCTCGTCGCCGTTCTGCAGCTGGTCGACGGCCTCGAGTGCGAGCTTCTGCGCCTGCGCCTTCGCTGCGGCGGGGGACAACTCCGGCGCCGGGGCCGGCACCGGGACGGCGTCCGGGGTGGGCGTTGCGCTGCCCGCGGCGGGGGCCGCGGCGGGGGCAGGCGGCGGCGTGCCCGAGGGCGCCGGGGTCGAGCTTGCGCAGGCGGCGACGAGCAGCGAGACGGCAAGGGGCGCAAGCAGCGCGCGGACGCCGTAGCGATCCGTTGGGGCGGGCGTCATCGGTCGGGGTAACGGGCACGGCGTCGGGCCGCCGCCCTTGCATATTGCCCGAAAACCGCCGGCAAGTGCCAATGCGGGACGAGAACGCGGGAGCACGCGGCGCGATCGCCGGCGCGGCATGACGGTCGGTGCGACCGCCCGGTTCCGCTCAACCCGGGCCCGTCAACTCGAGCCGGTGTCGAACAGGACCGCCTCGCACGCCGGGTCCTCGAGCCACGGGTGGCCGAAGACGATCCGGCCCCGGCCACGCAGCAGGAGCTCCTCGCGGTGCAGCTCCACCTCGCCCTCGCCGTCGAGCGTGCAGAACGTGCCGTTGGTGCTGTGGTCGACGAGCACGTACTTGTCGCGGCGGCGCTCGATCCGCGCGTGCACCCGCGACGCCTTGCGGTCGCCGATGACGACGTCGTTGGCGGCGTCGCGGCCGAAGGTGAGCGCGCCGTCGTCTTTGTCGAGCTCGATCTCGCGCTCGCCGTAGCGCAGCGAGAGCTGCGCTCGCCGCCCGGCGCGCCGCGTGGCCAGCGTGGTGAGGTCTTCCTCCGAGTCCTGCCAGAGCAGCTCGAACAGCTCGATGTCCGCCTGCTTGCCGCGGACCGCCTGCACGTCCTGGCTGCGGGTGCGGACCTTGAGCGGCATGGGCAGGTGGTCGAGCGTCTCGGCCGCCATCAGCGTCTGGCCGCCCTTCGCGAGAGAGCACAGCCGTGACGCGACGTTGACGGTGTCTCCGTAATAGTCGGCCGCGTCCTCGAGTACCGGGCCGCAGTGGAAGCCGGCGTGGATCGCGAGGCGCACCCCGCCTTCCTCCGCGAGCCGGGAGATGCGGCCGTGCATGTCGATCGACGCGTAGCCGGCATTGCCCGCGCTCGGGAACACCGCCATCACCTCGTCGCCGATCGTCTTGACGACGCGGCCGTCGCGCTCCTCGCACACCGCCTTCATCACGTCGATGCAGCGGCCGATCAGCGTCAGCGCGACGGCGTCGCCCGCAGTCTCGTAGAGGCGGGTGCTGCCGGCGACATCGGCGAACAGGATTGCGGCGTGGCGCGGTGCGTTGTCCATGACGGGGCGAGCGTCCGGGGAGGCCGAGTATAGAACAACGCTTCGCCGCCTCGCCCAGCCGGCGGGCGGGGGACTTCGTCCGGCGCTACGGGGCGGGAGCGCGGTGCGCGCGCGCCCCGGCCATCGGCGCGCCGCAAAGGCCGTTAAGCACCGGGAAGCCGTAGTACCGGACGTTGAGCCACGTGGTGACGTCGTCCTGGTCCTCGGCGTCCCAGTTGCGGCCCTGGATGCCCGCGAACCGTGCGACGGTCGCACGGAGTTCGGCACACGAGCGGACGCTGGAAGGTGCTCGCGCGTGCACGCTGCGCCCGTGGCAGCCGATGCAGGCCGACTCGTAGAGCTCGCGGCCGCGATCAGGGTCGGCAGCCGGCGCCGCGGCCGGCGCGAAGGTCGCGAGGGCCGCGACGACCAGGGGAAGAGCGTGCCTCATGCGGGCGTGTCCGGAGGGTGCATAGTCCATTCTGCGTGAAGCCGCGCGCCCGGGCTTGATCCCCGTCAGCGTCGGCAACCGGCGGGACGGGGTCCACCGGCGCATGCTTTCCGGGCGCCGCGCTACCATCCGCCGATGCCGAACGATGCGCTCGCGCTCCTCGCCGGGCTGTTCGCCTCCGCGTTCCTGTCGGCGACCGTGCTGCCGGGCAGCTCCGAGATCGCACTCGCGGCGCTGGTCGCGCACGCGCCCGCGCTCGCGTCGGCGGCGGTGCTCGTCGCGACCGTCGGCAACACGCTCGGCGGCATGACCTCGTATGCCATCGGACGCGCGTTGCCTGCGCCGCCGCGCGACAACCGCGCGCTTGCGCTGGTACGCCGCTACGGGGCGTGGGCGCTGCTGTTCTCCTGGCTGCCGGTGATCGGCGATGCGCTGTGCATCGCCTCCGGCTGGCTGCGCCAGCGCGTGCTGCCGGCGGCGTGCGCAATCGCCGTGGGCAAGCTCGCCCGCTACCTCGTCGTCGTGGAGGGGGTGCGACGGCTGGCGGCATAGCGGCGGTCGTCCGGCGCCGCGCTATGACCCTGTCGCACCTGGGGAATCGCGCCGGGCGGCGCCCGCGCGCGCATGCTGCGCTGCGGTATCATGAATCGGCCCACTCGCGTCGGCGCGCGGCGCGTCCGCCGCGCCGCCGGTCGCGGAGACACTCACGCCATGAACGCCGCTACCGACGCGTTTGTCACCGCCGCCGAGCGCGCCGACGCGCCGCGCCTGCGCGAGATCCCGTACAACTACACGTCGTTCTCGGATCGCGAGATCGTGATCCGGCTGCTCGGCGCCCCGATGTGGCGGCTCCTGGACGAGCTCCGTGCGGAGCGACGCACGGGCCGCTCGGCGCGCATGCTGTTCGAGGTGCTGGGCGACATCTGGGTCGTCGATCGCAATCCCTACCTGCAGGACGACCTGCTCGACAACCCGCGGCGGCAGGCATTGCTCGTGGACGCGATGCGCCATCGGCTCGCGGAGATCGACAAGCGGCGGCAGCAGTCGATCGCCGCGGGCGCCGAAGCCGATCGTGACCGCAAGGTGGCGCAGCTCGCGGAGGCCGCGCGCGAGGCGGTCGATCGCTTCGCCGCCTGGTTCCCCGAGACGAGCGAGCTGCGCAAGCGCGCGCTGCGCGTGCTCGCGCGCCACACCGCGAAGGACAACGTCGCCTTCGACGGCCTCGCTCGCGTCTCGCACGTGACCGACGCGACCGACTGGCGCGTCGAGTATCCCTTCGTCGTGCTCTACCCGGACTCCGAGGACGAGGTGCGGGGACTGGTCGAAGGCCTGGTCGAGCTCGGCCTCACCATCATTCCGCGCGGTGGCGGCACCGGCTACACCGGCGGCGCGATTCCGCTCACCGCGCGCTCGGCGGTGATCAACACCGAGAAGCTCGAGCGCCTCTCCGCGGTGCAGCGGATGGCCCTGCCCGGCAACGGCGTTGACGCCGCGACGATCGACGCGGGGGCGGGCGTGGTCACGCGCCGCGCGATGAACGCCGCGGAGCAGGCGGGCCTGGTCTTCGCCGTCGACCCGACGTCGGCGGACGCGTCGTGCATCGGCGGCAACGTCGCGATGAACGCCGGCGGCAAGAAAGCCGTGCTGTGGGGCACCGCGGTCGACAACCTCGTGTCGTGGCGCATGGTCACGCCCGCAGCCGAGTGGCTCGAGGTCGTGCGCGTGGATCACAACCTCGGCAAGATCCACGATGCCCCCGTCGCGACCTTCGAGCTGCGCTGGCTCGATCGCCGCGGCCGCGACGTCGTGCGGACGGAGACGCTGTCGATCCCGGGCGCGACGTTCCGCAAGGCGGGGCTCGGCAAGGACGTCACCGACAAGTACCTGGGCGGGCTGCCCGGGGTGCAGAAGGAAGGCTGCGACGGCATCATCACCAGCGCGCGGTTCGTGCTGCACCGGATGCCGCCGTCGGCGCGCACCGTCTGCCTCGAGTTCTTCGGACCGGCGCGCGAGTCCACGCCGGCGATCGTCGAGATCAAGGAGTACCTCGACACGCGGCCGGCCGGTGCCGTGCTGGCCGGGCTCGAGCACCTCGACGAGCGCTACGTGAAGGCGGTGGGCTACGCGACCAAGGCCAAACGCCACGGCCGGCCGCGCATGGTGCTCCTCGCCGACATCGTCGGCGAGGCGGAGGACGCGGTCGCGAAGGCGGCTTCGGAGGTCGTGCGCATCGCCAACGTCCGTGGCGCCGAGGGTTTCGTCGCCGTCTCGGCGGAGGCGCGCCGGAAGTTCTGGCTGGACCGCGCGCGCACGGCCGCGATCGCCAAGCACACCAACGCCTTCAAGCTGAACGAGGACGTGGTGATCCCGCTGCACCGCCTGGGCGACTACACCGACGGCGTCGAGCGCATCAACGTCGAGCACTCGCTCGCGAACAAACTCGAGCTCTGCGACGCGATCGACGCCTTCCTCGCTTCGCCGCTGCTGCCTCACGCCTGGGGGCCGGACAGCGACGTGCGGCCACCTCAGGAGCTCCTCGAGGCGAAGGTCGAGGAGGCGCGCGGGCTCACGCGCGAGGTGCGCGCCCGCTGGCAGGACCTCGCCGATCGGCTGGACGAGAACTTCCGGCCGCTGCAGGACCATTCGGTCGTGGTGTCGTGGAAGGCCGAGCTGAAGCGCCCGCTCGAGGAAGCCCTTGCCGGGCTCGCCTTCGCGCCGCTGCTGTCCCGGGTCAACGAGATTCACCGCGATGTGCTGCGGCGACGGCTGTTCGTCGCCATGCACATGCACGCGGGCGACGGCAACGTCCACACCAATATCCCGGTGAACTCCGACGACTACCGGATGCTCCAGGACGCCAACGCGGCGGTGCACCGGATCATGCACCTCGCGCGCGCGCTGGGCGGCGTGGTGTCGGGCGAGCACGGCATCGGCATCACCAAGGTCGAGTACCTGACCGACGAGGAGCTCGCGCCGTTCGCGGACTACAAGCGCCGCGTCGACCCCGGCGGGCGCTTCAACGCCGGCAAGCTGCTGCGCGACCCGTCGCGGCCCGCGGATCTCAGCAACGCCTACACGCCGAGCTTCTCGCTGCTCGGCGCCGAGAGCCTGATCCTCGAACAGAGTGCGATCGGGGAGATCTCCGACTCGATCAAGGACTGCCTGCGCTGCGGCAAGTGCAAGCCGGTGTGCTCGACGCACGTGCCCCGGGCAAACCTGCTCTACAGCCCGCGCAACAAGATCCTCGCGACCAGCCTGCTGATCGAGGCGTTCCTCTACGAGGAGCAGACGCGCCGCGGCGTCTCCTTGCGGCACTTCGACGAGTTCGGCGACGTCGCGGACCACTGCACCGTGTGCCACAAGTGCAAGAACCCGTGCCCGGTCGACATCGATTTCGGCGACGTGTCGATCGCGATGCGCAACCTGCTGCGCCGCGCCGGCAAGAAGAAGTGGCGCCCCGGCGCGGCCGCGTCGATGTTGTTCCTCAACGCGACCGATCCGGCGACGATCCGCATCGCCAGGAAGCTGATGATCGACTGGGGCTTCCGCGCGCAGCGGCTCGGCTACCAGGTGGCGGCGCGCATGGGCCTCGCCCGCGCTCAGACCGACCGCCCGCCGGCGACCACCGGCCCGGCGAGCGTGCAGCGGCAGGTGGTGCACTTCTTCAACAAGCCGATGCCGGGTGGCCTGCCGAAGCGCACCGCCCGGGCGCTCCTCGACATCGAGGACGGCGCGATCGTGCCGATCGTTCGCGATCCCGCGCGCGCCGCGGACGAGCAGGAGGCGGTGTTCTACTTCCCCGGCTGCGGCTCGGAGCGGCTGTTCTCGCAGGTGGGGCTCGCGACGCAGGCGATGCTCTGGCACGTCGGGGCGCAAATCGTGCTGCCGCCCGGCAACCTGTGCTGCGGGTACCCGCAGACCGCCTCGGGCAACCACGACAAGGGCGAGGCGATCACGACGTCGAACCGCGTGCTGTTCCATCGCGTCGCGAACACGCTGAACTACCTCGACATCCGCACCGTGATCGTGTCCTGCGGCACCTGCATGGACCAGCTCGCGAAGTACGAGTTCGAGCGCATCTTCCCCGGATGCCGGCTGCTCGACATCCACGAGTACCTGCTCGAGAAGGGCGTGCGGCTCGACGGCGTCGCGGGCGCGCGCTACATGTACCACGACCCCTGCCACACGCCGATGAAGACCTACCCGCCGATGACGGTGGTGAACGACCTGATGGGCACGAAGGTGGTGCTCTCGGATCGCTGCTGCGGCGAGTCCTGCACGCTGGCGGTGTCGCGTCCGGACATCTCGACGCAGGTGCGCTTCCGCAAGGAGGAGGAGATGCGCCGGGGCGCCGAGGCGCTGCGCGCCGACGGCTTCGCCGGTCCGGTCAAGGTGCTCACCTCCTGCCCGTCCTGCCTGCAGGGGTTGTCCCGCTACGACGACGACGCTGCCACCTCGGCCGACTACATCGTCGTCGAGATGGCGAAGCGAGTGCTCGGCGAGCGCTGGATGGCCGACTTCGTGGCCAGGGCGAACGCCGGGGGCATCGAGCGCGTGCTGTTGTAGCGGCGCCTGCCGCACGTCGCGCGATTGCGCCGCCCATCGGCCGGGCCTCCGGCGGCGCGCGCGGACGCCGAAACGGTTATGCTATAAGCATGAAAGTGCGTGCAGCGCCCCTCGAACGCTCCCCGCCCGACAGTGCGCCGGCGTGCCCGTTCTGCAGCCGCTCAAGATGAACCTGGCAACCCTTGGCAACCTCGTTCCCCACGTGCACTGGCACGTGATCCCGCGTTGCGTCGGCGACAGCCACTTCCCGCAAGCGGTCTGCGGCCCACGCCAGCGCGATGCCGCGGCGAAGGCGCTGCCCGAGGGCTTTGAAAACGCGCTTGCCGCCCGCCTCGCAGGCGAGTTCGGCGCGCCCGCGTGATGGCCGAGACCGCGCCGAAGCTTCCCGAGCCGCCGGACGCCTCGTCCGCGCTCGCCTTCGCGGATGTCGATGGCGCGAAGAAGTGGGCGAAGGCGCTGCCGCTGCTGTCGATCGGGCAGGGTTACGCGGGGCTGATGACGCAGCTCAAGGCGCTTGCCGCCACCACGCTGCCGCCGCGCGAGCGCGCGACGCTGATCGAAGTGCTGCGCGACTGCGCCCTCCACCTGCACGCCGAGCTCGCCCGCCGCTACGCGGGCAAGCCGCAGCCCGCCGCCGAGCGCGAGCAGGAGGCTGCGGAGCAGGCGATCGCGATGTGGCAGGCGTTCTGGGACCAGTACTCGATGTGCCTGAAGCCGATGCTCGAGGGCGACCCCGAACTCGACGGCGTCAAGCCGAAGATCCTGCAGCGCGGGCTGTTCGTGGGCAAGCAGCTGGTGCTCGTGCACGGACTCGCGCGGCGGCTGCCGCCGCCCTCGCTGTGGCAGGAGTTGCACGCCTGGTACCGGCTGGCCGAGATGCTCGAGGCCACGGTGCAGGCGGTGTCCGACGACTCGAATCCCAACGCGGTCGGCATCTCCTGCTACTCGACCTACAGCCACGCGCTGCTGCTGGCGCTTGCCGATCCCTGCTCGATGACCGTGCGGCAGATCGAGATCGCCGACCGTTGGCTCGCGCAGTGGGCGCGCAAGGTCTTTCCCTACGCGCAGCAGCGCGAAACCGAGGGCCTGCTGGTGGTCGTCGACCTCGAGGTCGGCGCCGGCGCCGCGCTCGTGGTGTCCCCGCCGCGCGATCCTCCCGATTCGATGCGCTACTGCTACCCGGGCAAGCTCGCGACCAGCGTGCGCGGGCGCCTGAAGCGGCTCGCGCAGGGCGCGAGCCCCTCCGAGCTTGCGCTCGGCCACGACCTGTCGGTCGAGCAGTCGATCACCCTGCTGTCGCATCTCGACGCACACTGGTACCAGCTGCGCCGCCGAACCGAAGCGGAAACGCGCACCGTCGAATTGGTCGGGGGGGGCCTCCCCGGCGCCTATTTCCGGATCGGCGGCCGCACGTTCGACCGCAAGGACCCGCTCGGCCGGCTCTCCTATTCCAATTCGCAGCACCTCGCGACGCTGGGCGCGCTCACCGACTACGATCGCTATCGCGAGGAAGCGGAGCGCAACTGGCCGTGGGAGCACTGGCAGGGCCGCTACGAGTGGCGCGAGGCCTCGGTGAACCGCGTCGGCAGCGCGCACCATCGCTGGTTCCTCGAGCAGCTGGTGGTGCTGCGCGACGACGAGCGGATCCGCGTGGGCGTGGTGACCCGCGTCGCGCTCGGCCCGAACGGGCAGCTTGCGATGGACTTCAAGGCGTGGCCCGGCATGCCGCGCGCGATCGCCGTGCGCCCGATGGCCTCCGCCTATTCCGAGGATCCCCCGCTGCCGCTGCTCGAGCTGGTGGAGTCGCCCGAGGAGCCGGCGTCGGTGATCGTCCCGTCCCGCACGTTTGCGCCCGGGCGCGTGCTGCCCTCGATGGAGTCCGGGCCGGAGCGGCGCCTCAAGCTCACCAAGCTGATCCTGCGCGGCGCCGATTTCGAGCGGGTCGCCTTCGAGGAAGTACTCTAGGCGTCGCGCCGCGTGCGCGAACGCGCATACGCGAACGTCCGCATTCGCCGTCGTCGACCCTGCCGGGAATCCGTGGCGATCGGGCCCCCGTTCCGGTAGCATTCGCGGGTTTTCCCCTCTTCCTATCCCTGCTTGCACGGAGCGATCCCATGAAGCTTGCACTCGTCACTCTCGCCGGCGCGGCGCTGCTCGCCGCCGGCGCGGCCCAAGCGCAGAGCGCCGAAGATCTGCTGAAGAAGCACGCCTGCACGGCGTGCCATGCCAACGACAAGAAGCTGGTCGGCCCGGCCTACAAGGAGGTCGCCAACAAGTACCGCGGCGACGCGAAGGCGGCGGCGATGCTCGCCGACAAGGTGAAGAAGGGTGGCTCCGGCACGTGGGGCCCGGTGCCGATGCCGCCGAACGCGAACGTGCCGGATGCCGACATCAAGACGATGGTCACCTACATCCTCGGCCTCAAGTAACACGGACGACCGGATTTCGCGGGGGCACGTCGCTCCCGGGCACAACGGCCGCGGTTATTCGCGGCCGTTTCCGCCTGCGGCGCCCGTGTCGCCGCCACACGCCCGCGGCCTCGCCGGCTTTGACACGCCGCCGCCGCGCCGGTAACCTTCCGCGGGTCCCCGCAGGAGAGCGCGCGTCGGCGAAGTGCCGGCGCGCCGCCGAAGGCGCAATGCCCGAAATCGCTCAGGCAAAAGGACTGCGGACGACGTAGCTGCCATCTGGAGAGCGGCCGCCGCCGGATCGATCGGCGAGACGACCCACCGAAGGGGCACGCGGGGCGAGGCCGGTCGACCGGTTCGCGTCCGCAATCTCTCAGGTAAAAGGACAGAAGGGGCGCTCGCGGCACGACCCTGGGGTCGCGCCGGGACGTCCATGCCTGTCCGACCACCGGAGTGACGCGTGCTGAAGAAGACTCCCCTCAATGCCCTGCACCGCGAGGCCGGCGCCCGCATGGTCGACTTCGGCGGCTGGGAGATGCCGGTCAACTACGGCTCGCAGATCGAGGAGCACCACGCGGTGCGCCGCGACGCGGGCATGTTCGACGTCTCGCACATGCGCGTCGTTGACGTCGCGGGGGGATCGGCGCGCGGGTTCCTGCGCGGCGCGCTCGCGAACAATGTCGACAAGCTCAAGGAATCCGGCCGCGCTCTCTATTCGTGCCTGCTCGCCGAGGACGGCGGCGTGCTGGACGACCTGATCGTGTACTTCCTGCGCGAGGACTTGTTCCGCGTGGTGGTCAACGCTGCGACGGCGGAGAAGG
>CAYQAF010000037.1:0-10095 GCA_964415375.1 uncultured Alcaligenaceae bacterium | reverse complement strand
CGTCGGGCATCGCCACGACGTCGTCGATGGCCGCGACCTCGCGCTCGAGCGCCCGCACCTGCGCGGCCAGTGCGTGGCCTTGCTGGTCGAGCTCGGCGATCCGCTCCTCGAGCTCGTCGCTCGCGCTATGGATGCGCCTGATGCTGTCGAGGCGCCGCTTGAGCTGCAGGTGGTGCTCCTTGACCTGCGTCTCCAGCGGGCCCATCACCGCGCGGAGCCAGGCGTCGGCGTCACGGTTGGCGACGTCGTAGACGCGCTTGGCCCGCGACGCGACGGTTTCGAAGAACCGCCGCATGAGCGGGAACTTGGCCTTGCTCACCATGTTCCAGAGCGTGTTGAAGTGCTCGTTGTAGGCGCGCTCGAGGCGCTCGACTTCCTTGTGGTACTTGAGCACGGAGAAGGGCGGGGGAACGAACGTCTCGAGCCCGTGCTCCTGCGCGTAGCGCGCGTACATCGCGCGCATCATCTCGTGGATCTCGACGGACTGCCGCGCGGCGGCGTCGAAGTCGGCGCGGATCGAGGCGAAGAACTCGCCCATCGCCTGCCGCAGGCCACGGGTGAACGGGGACGCCTCGATCGCCTTGCGCGTGCGGGTGGCGTTGCTGCGCAGCGACTCGAGGCCGATCCGGTCGAAGAGCGCGTTGGTCTGCCCCGTGAACACGTTGCGCAGCGCGGTGAAGCGTGCGAGGCCGCGCTCGAACAGCTCCTTTTCGTCGCGGGCGCGCTCCAGCATGTGCGCGACGACGTCGAGGTTCTTGCCGCGCAGCGCCTTCAGTTCCGCGAGCTGCTCCGCGACGCCGGTGGAGCGCGCGCCGAGCAATGTCTTCACCGCCTCGGCGAGTGCGCGCACGTCGCTCGACGTGGCGCTGCCGACGATCTCGCGCTTCGCCGGGATCAGCCGCCCGGACAGCGCGCCTTCGAGCACAGGCAGGCGGCTTCTGGCGAGCAGCGGGTCGTCGCCGTTCACCTTGGCCGCGAGCCCCTTCTGCGCCGACACGGCGAACACCTGCTCCGGCGGAACGCCGAGCAGCTCGGCGCTCGACCGCGCCTGCCGGGCGATTTCGGCATCGATCTCGGCAGGGGTCTTCAGTTCGTCCCAGAGGCCGTCGATCTTGTTCAGGATGACGATCCGGCCGCGCCGGGTCGCGGCGTCCTCGCCGGCAAGGTGCCGCCGCCACACCTCGAGGTCGGTCTTCGTGACGCCCGCGTCGGCGGCGAGGATGAACAGCACCGCGTGCGCCTGCGGCAGGAGCGACAGCGTGAGCTCGGGCTCGGTGCCGATCGCGTTCAGCCCCGGCGTGTCCAGGATCACCAGTCCCTGCTTCAGCAGCGGGTGCGGAAAGTTGATGATCGCGTGCCGCCAGCACGGGATCTCGACTTCCTCGGCGGGGCCGGCCGCCGACATCCCTTCGTCGCCGTCCGGGAATCCGTAGCGTCGGGCGAGCTCCACCGGCACGCGCTTCACCTGGGACACGCGCGACAGCGCGTCGGTCATCCGCTCCGCGGACGCGAGGTCGAGCGCGATCGTCGTCCACTCTTCGGCGTAGTTCTTGAACTCGGCGACGGTGGCGTCCTTGCCGCGAGTCTCGATGGGCAGCAAACGGATCGACGGGGGCCGCGACGGGTCGTGCAGCAGCTCGGTTGGACACATCGTCGTGCGACCGGCCGCCGAGGGCAGCAGGCGCGCGCCGAAGTCGGCAAAGAAGATCGCGTTGATCAGCTCGGACTTGCCGCGCGAGAATTCCGCGACGAACGCGACCACCAGCTTGTCCTGGTGCAGCCGATCGAGGATCCGCTGCACGCGCTGCTCGACCTGCGCGTCCGCGAGCTCCTGCTCGTCGAGCCAGCCGTGGAGTTCCGATACCCGCGCCGCGAGCCGACGCCGCCAGTCGCCGTAGGCCTCGAAACGCGCTGCGAGTTCGCGCGATTGCACGATGCTTCCCCTGTTCCCCTCGCCCACGCGGGACGACGAATCTAACACGGGGCTTCGAAGCACGCCCCGTGCCCCGCGACGGGCCGTACCATGGTCGGCCGACCGACGGTGCTGGGCTGCGCGCGGACCGGGTGGCCCTGCGTCAGCGCGGCTGGCAGGCGGGGCAGTAGCAGGACGACCGCTGCCCGAGGCGGCGGTTGCGGATCGGGGTGCCGCAGACCCGGCACGGCTCGCCCTCGCGGCCGTACACGCGGTAGTCGAGCTGGAAGTGCCCCGGCGCTCCCTCCGCATCGACGAAGTCGCGCAACGAGCTGCCCCCCTTGTCGATCGCCTCGGCGAGCACCTGCCGCACCGCATCGACGAGCGCGGCGAGCCGGGCCCGCGACACGCGTCCCGCCGGGGTAGCCGGACGGACGCCGGCGCGGAACAGCGACTCGGCCGCGTAGATGTTGCCGACGCCCACCACGACACGGTTGTCCATCAGCGTGACCTTGATCGCGGCGCGCCGTCCACGGGTCCTCGCGTGGAGGTAGTCCGCGTCGAACGCGGGATCGAACGGCTCCGGGCCCAACCCGTCGAGCAGGGGGTGCGACGGCGCCGGCCCGGGCACCCAGTGAATGGAGCCGAAGCGGCGCGGATCGCGATAGCGGATGACCGTACCGTCGTCCAGGCAGACATCGACGTGATCGTGCCGGCGACGCGCGGGGGCGTCGCCGAAAGCGCGCAGGCTCCCCGTCATCCCGAGGTGCATCAGAAGCGTTCCAGGACCGCTTTTCGCGGCAATGCGGAAGAGCAAGTACTTGCTTCGGCGCTCGACGCCGACAATCAGTGCGTCATCGAGAAGCACGGGCAGCGTCGATGGAACCGGCCAGCGCAGGCGGGCGTCGTACACATGGACCGAGACGATGCGCCGCCCCGCCACGTGCGGCTCGATGCCACGCCGCGTGGTTTCGACTTCGGGAAGCTCTGGCATGGCGGGTGTTTGCTGCGACCCCGGGGATCCCGCGCGATAAGCGGTCACGCCGACGTTTGTTGGGCCGCGGAATATAACCTAAGATGGATTTTCCGCTCCGGCTGTGCCGGAACGCCAGGAAAGCAGAGGAATCGATGAAGCAGCGCCTCATCCGGATCGCGATCGCCGCGCTCGCGGGACTCGCGGCGGCCACGGCATCCGCGCAGGGCAGTCCGGGTCCGGGGGCGTCACCGCAACCCGCGAGCGGGCCGGCGGCATCCCGATCGGCGGAAGACGTACTGCCCCCCGACATCTTCTATCGCCTCCTGGTGGGGGATATCGCGCTGCAGCGCGGTGAACCGGCGATTGCCGCCCGTGCCTATCTCGAAGCGGCACGGGCTTCGGCCAACCCGGCGCTCGCCCGCCGCGCGACCGAGATCGCCCTTGCGACCCGCCAGCGCCCGGCCATCGAGCAGGCGGCGAGGCTGTGGCAGGAGCTCGATCCGACGGCCGAGCGGCCCGGCCAGATCATCGCGGCCGTCGCTTCGGGCAACATGTCGCGTCTGCAGGACGAGACTCCGGAGAGCGAGCTGCGCGCGCGGCTCGAACGCTTCCTGGCCGACGCCGCCGTCTCGGGCGCCGGGGTAGGCGAGCCGTTCCTGCAAATCAACCGCGTCTTCGGCCACCAGACGGACAAGTCTGCGGTGTTCCGCCTGGTCGTCGATCTGGCGAAACCCTACCCAGGAAGCGCCGAGGCGCAGTTCGCGATCGCGCTGGCCGGACTCAACACGGGCCTCACCGATCCGGGCGTCGCCACGGCCGCGATGGAGGCGGCCGACCGTGCGCTCACCCTCAAGCCGGATTGGGATCGTGCGGTGCTGCTCAAGGCCGAGCTCCTCGGCAAGTCCTCGGCGAGCCGGGCGATCGCCTACATCGAGACGGCGCTCGCGAAAGCGCCGCAGTCGCGTGCCCTCAAGATCGCCCTCGCCCAGCACCTGGTCGAGCAGAAGCGATTCGCGGAGGCTCGCACCCTCTACCGGAGCGTCCTCGCGAGCGACCCGTCGCAGCGCGAGCTGCAGTTCGGTGCCGCCGTGCTGTCCGTGCAGATGAAGGACTGGGATGCGGCCGAGACCGATCTGCAGGCGCTGCAGCGCGCCGGTTACGGCGAGGCGGGCCAGGTCGAGTTCTACCTCGCGCAGGTCGCGGAGGACCGCGGCAATCTCGACCAGGCGATCGCTCGTTACCGTGACGTGCCCGAAGGCGAGCGCGCCTGGCTCGCCCAGCTGCGCATCGCCGTGGTCACGGGCAAGCAGGGCAAGCGCGACGAGGCACGCCGCTTCCTTGCCGAACTGCCCGCCGTGACGATCGAGCAGCGTGTCCAGGTGCGGCAGACCGAGGCGCAGCTCTACCGCGACGCCAACGACCATGCCAAGGCGCTGGCGATCCTCGACCAGGGCCTCGCCGAGCTTCCGGAGTCGACGGACCTGGTCTACGACCGGGCCATGGTGCTGGAGAAGCTCGACCGCATCGACGACGCCGAGAAGGCGCTGCGCCGGCTGGTCGAGATGAAGCCCGACGACGCGCACGCGCTGAACGCGCTGGGGTACACGCTCGTCGACCGCACGCGCCGCATCGACGAGGGCTTCCAGCTGATCGAGAAGGCGCACCGCCTCGCGCCGTCGGACCCGTTCATTCTCGACAGCATGGGCTGGGCGCTGTATCGACTGGGGCGACTCGACGAGGCCGAGCAGTATCTTGCCCGCGCGTTCGCGGAACGCCCGGATCCCGAGATCGCCGCGCACTGGGGCGAGGTGCTGTGGGCGAAGGGCCAGCAACAGAAGGCGAAGGACATCTGGCAGTCGCAGCTCAAGTCGACGCCCGATCACCCGCTGTTGCTCGAGACGGTGCGCCGCCACTCCCGCTAGCCACGGCTGGCGAGCCTACAGCATGGTCGCGCTGCGCGGTGAGATGCGGCGGCGGGCGCTGGCGCTTGCGCTCACCGCGACGCTGGCGGCCTGCGCGACACCGCCGCGCGTCGACGTCGCCCCCGCCGTCATCGCGCTTGCCGATGCGCCGTTCGAGCTTTCCGGGCGGCTCTCCGCGCGCCACGGCGAGACCGGCGTGGCCGCGAGCTTCCACTGGCGCCACGCGCCGGGAACGGACGAGCTCCTGCTCTCGACACCCTTCGGTCAGGCGCTCGCCCGGCTTTCGGGAGGTGCACACGGCGTCGTGCTCGAACAGCAGGACGGCGGCGTCGCACGCTCGGGCGACTGGGAGTCGCTCACGCGCGAGGCGCTCGGCGTTCCGGTGCCCGTGCGCGGACTCGCCTGGTGGGTGCGCGGGGTGCCGCACCCTGCGAGCGAGCACGCCATCGAGCGCGACACGGCGGGCCGTGCGACCGTGCTGCGGCAGGACGGATGGGAGATCGTCTACGGCTATCGGGACGAGGGCGTGCGGCCGTCGCGTCTCGTGCTCGCCTATCCCGGGATCGAGGTCAGGCTGGCGCTGGACTCGTACGTCGACAGTGGCCCACGCTAGCAACGATCGAACGGATGCGCCGGCCATGCGACAGCGCATGCCCCCCGACACGCTGGTCGTGCCCGCGCCGGCCAAGGTCAACCTGTTCCTGCACGTGACCGGACGGCGGGACGACGGCTACCACCTGCTCGAGTCGCTGTTCGTGCTCGTCGATCTCGCCGACACGGTGACGCTCGCACGCCGTGACGACCGCGCGATCGTCCGCGCGCGCGCCGTCCCGGGCGTCGCGGAACAGGCCGACCTCGCGATCCGTGCCGCGTTCGCATTGCGCGACGCGACCGGTACGTCGTTCGGCGCGTCGATCGACGTCGACAAGCGCATCCCGATCGGCGGGGGCCTCGGTGGGGGCAGCTCCGACGCCGCGAGCGTGCTGCTCGGGCTGAACCGCCTCTGGGGCCTCGGTCTGTCCCGCGCCGAGCTCGCCGGGATCGGCGTGAAGCTCGGCGCGGACGTGCCGTTCTTCGTCCACGGCGAGAACGCGATCGTGCGCGGCATCGGCGAGTTGATCGCGCCGGTTTCGCTGCCGCGGCAATGGCTTGCGCTCGCGTTGCCCGCCGTGCAGGTGCCGACCGCGGCGATCTTCGCGGCCCCCGAATTGACACGTTCGACACCGTCGGCGAAAATAAACGTCTTTTCCGTGGGTTACGGATGCAACGACCTTGAGCCCGTTGCCGCTGCCCGCCATCCCGACGTCGCGGCCGCCTTGGTCGCGTTGGGACGTGCGGCAGGCAACGCCCGCATGAGCGGCTCGGGGAGTTCGGTGTTCGCCGCGTGCGCAAGCGCCGGGACGGCCCGCAACGCCGTGCTCGCGTTGCCGCCGGGCTTGCGGGGCCTCGTGGTCCGCACGCTCGCGCGGCATCCGCTGGCGTCGTTTGCGTAGTGGCTGCGGGAAGGCCCGAAAGGGACGACGATCCCCCTCCGGCAGGGGCATGTACCGGGAGGGGCCAGGTTTCCGCTGGGGAGTCGCCAAGTTGGTTAAGGCACCGGATTTTGATTCCGGCATTCGAGGGTTCGAATCCTTCCTCCCCAGCCACCGTCAGGCAGGCCGCCCGTGCATCAGGCGGCCTGCCTTTTTTGATTGAGCCCCACGCCCGGCGACGCGCTCGATGGCCTACGAACGGATGCGGATCTTCACCGGCAACGCGAACCCGAAGCTCGCGAGTGCGGTCTGCCGGCACCTCAACTTGAGCCTCGGCCGTGCCGTCGTCGGCAAGTTCTCCGACGGCGAGGTGATGGTCGAGCTGCTCGAGAACGTCCGCGGCCGCGACGTGTTCATTCTGCAGTCGACCTGCGTGCCGACCAACGACAACCTGATGGAAGTGCTGGTGATGGTCGACGCGCTGAAGCGCGCCTCCGCCGCGCGGATCACCGCGGCGCTGCCCTACTTCGGCTACGCCCGCCAGGACCGCCGGCCGCGCTCGGCGCGCGTGCCGATCAGCGCCAAGGTCATCGCGGACCTGCTCACCACGGTGGGCGTGCACCGCGTGATGACGATGGACCTGCACGCCGACCAGATCCAGGGCTTCTTCAACATCCCCGTCGACAACATCTACGCGACGCCGATCCTGCTCGGCGACGTGTGGAAGCAGAACTACGACGACCTCCTGGTCGTGTCCCCCGACGTGGGCGGCGTCGTGCGCGCGCGGGCGATCGCCAAGCGTCTCGACTCCGACCTCGCGATCATCGACAAGCGGCGGCCGAAGGCCAACGTCTCCGAGGTGATGAACATCATCGGCGACGTCTCCGGGCGCACCTGCGTGATCATGGACGACATCGTCGACACGGCGAACACGCTGTGCAAGGCGGCGACCGCGCTCAAGGAGCACGGCGCGCGCAAGGTCGTCGCCTACTGCACCCATCCGGTACTCTCCGGCGGCGCAGTGTCGCGGATCGGCGTGTCCGACATCGACGAGCTGGTGGTCACCGACACGATCCCGCTGTCTGCCGAAGGCGAGGCCTGCCCGCGCATCCGCCAGCTGTCCTGCGCGCAGCTGCTCGCCGAGACGATGACCCGCATCTCCAACGAGGAGTCGGTGTCGAGCCTGTTCACCGAGTGACAACCCCAGGAGCCCTCATGTCGACCCCCGTCGCCCCCGATCTCGCAGGCAAGCGCGTACTGATCACCGGCGCCTCGACCGGCATTGGCGCGGCCGCGGCGCGCGCGTTCGCCGCCGCCGGCAGCCGCGTCGTGGTGCATTACAACGCAAGCCGCGGCAAGGCCGAGGAGGTTGCCGCCGCGATTGCGAAAGCGGGTGGCGAAGCGCACCTCGTCGGCGGGGACGTGCGCTCGAGCGAGACGGTGCGGCGCATCGTCGACGAGGCGGCGCGCGTCCTGGGCGGCCTCGACGTGGTCGTCAACAACGCCGGGGGCATGGTCAAGCGGGTGCCCGTCGCGGACATCGACGACGCGACCTTCGACGACATCGTCAACCTCAACGTGCGGTCGCTCGTCATCGGCTGCGCGGCGGCCGTCCCGCACCTGCGCAAGTCCGGGCGCGGCAGCATCATCAACGTGACCTCGATCGCCGCGCGTCATGGCGGCGGCCCGGGCGCGGCGCTCTACGCGTCGGCGAAGGGTTTCGTCAGCACGTTCACCCGCGGCATCGCGCGCGAGCTCGCGCCGGAAGGCATCCGCGTGAACGGCGTCTCGCCGGGCGTGATCACGACGCCGTTCCACGAGCGCTACTCGACGCCGCAGATGCTCGAATCGATGCGGGGCATGATCCCGATGGCACGCCTCGGCACGGCCGAGGAGTGCGCCGGGACGTTCCTCTACCTCGCCTCGGACGCACTCGCCGGCTACGTGACCGGGCAGGTGGTCGAGATCAACGGCGGGCAGCTGATGCCGTAACGGCGGCCCCGCTTTCCTGTTACAATCCAACGCTTTATCTATCCCCGCCGGCAGGCCAGCCGAGCGGGGTTGTCGCCAACCGCGGACGACCTGTCCGGCCCGCGACCGCCGCAACGGCGGTGCCGGGGACCGCGAAGGGAAGGCCGCAGACACCAGGGAGCATTGCCATGGCCTCCATCGAATTCACCGCCTTTCCCCGCCAAGGCGAAGGACGCGGCGCGTCTCGCCGCCTGCGCCACGCGGGGAAAGCCCCCGGCATCGTCTACGGCGGGGGGGTCGATCCGACGCCGATCGAGCTCGACCACAACGCACTCATCCACGCGCTCAAGAACGAGGCGTTCCACGCGTCGATCCTGTCGATGAAGCTCGACGGCAAGGCGCAGAACGTGCTGCTGCGCGATGTGCAGATGCACCCGTTCCGCGCGCAGGTGCTGCACGTCGACTTCCAGCGCATCGACGAGAGCAAGAAGATCCACATGAAGGTGCCGCTGCACTACGTGAACGAGACGCTGTCGCCGGCGGTGAAGCTCGGCGGCGCGATCGTGAGTCGCATCGCCAACGACCTCGACGTCTCGTGCCTGCCCAAGGACCTCCCGGAGTTCATCGAGGTGGACCTGTCGGCGATCGAGCCCGGCAAGTCCGTGCACGTCTCCGAGATCAAGCTGCCGCCCGGAGTCGTCGCACTCACGCACGGCAAGGACCCGGTGATCGCGTCCGCGATGGTGCCGAAGGCCCACGCCGAGACCGAGGAAGCGCCGGTGGCCGAGGCGGCCGCCGCGGCGCCAGTGGCCGCAGCCCCTGCCGCCGAGAAGAAGGAAGAGAAGAAGGAAGAGAAGAAAGAACAGAAGAAGGAAGAGAAGAAGAAATAGGCGAGCGCTGTCGCCGCGAGGGGCCCGCGCGCAGGTCACCGCGGGCCCTTTTTGCTGGGCGACCTTACGCAGGAGCGCGCTGACCCATGGGGGCACCGATCCGCCTCGTCGTCGGCCTGGGTAACCCGGGCCGTGAGCACGACGCGACGCGCCACAATGCCGGCTTCTGGTTCGTCGACGCGCTGGCCGCAGCGCAGGGCGCGTCGTTCGCGAGCGAGCCCAGGTTCCACGGCGCGGTCGCGAAGGCCGGGCCCGACCTGCGGCTCGTCAAGCCCGCGACCTACATGAACCTGTCGGGCCGTGCGGTCGGCGCGGTCGCGCGCTTCTTCGCGATCCCGCCGGCGGAGATCCTGGTCGTCCACGACGAGCTCGACCTTGCCGCGGGTGAAGTGCGACTCAAGTTCGGCGGCGGCGTGGCGGGCCACAACGGGCTGAAGGACATCCGCGCGCACCTCGGCACCGCCGACTTCCGGCGCCTGCGCCTCGGGATCGGCCATCCGCGCGACTCCGAGGTGCCGCAGCAGCAGGTGGTCGACTACGTGCTGAAGCCCCCGCGGCGCGACGAACGCGCGGCGATCGACGCGGCGATCGAGCGCGGGCTCGCCGTGATTCCGGCGCTCGTCGCCGGTGCAACCGAGCGCGCGATGACCGCGCTCCACACGAAGGACCAGAGATGAGCTTGCGATGCGGGATCGTGGGGCTGCCGAACGTCGGCAAGTCGACGCTGTTCAACGCGCTGACCAAGGCCGGCATCGCCGCGGACAACTACCCGTTCTGCACGATCGAGCCCAACATCGGCATCGTCGAGGTGCCGGACCCGCGGCTCGCGCAGCTCGCCGCGATCGCGAAACCGGAGAAGGTGATCCCCGCGACCGTCGAATTCGTCGACATCGCGGGGCTGGTCGCGGGGGCGTCGAAAGGCGAGGGCCTCGGCAACCAGTTCCTCGCCAAC
>CAYQAF010000036.1:9707-10138 GCA_964415375.1 uncultured Alcaligenaceae bacterium | reverse complement strand
GAGCGGTGGCGGCGGCGGCACGGCGCCCTCGGCGGGAAGCGGCGGCGGCGGCGGTGCCGGCTGCGCCCAGGCGATGGACGTGGCAAATGCTGCGGCAAGCAACGCGGCGACAGCGTTCGGAGTGAGGCGCGGGAGCGACATTCGGGTCCGCTGGGTAAGGCTTGATTCTACCAGAGCGGATGCGCCGGACCGCAGCGTGCGCCGGGGTCGTTGCCCCGATCGCCGTCGCGCCGTCGCGGCGCGCACGCGCGACGGTCGGAGCCGCCGGATTCCTACAGGTTCAGCATCTTCTGCCGCTCGGCCTGCGTCGGCTGGAAGCCGCGGCCTTCGTAGAACGCGAAGATCGCCTCGACGACCGCCTCCGGCTCCTCGATCACCTGCACGAGGTTCATGTCCTCGGGGGCGATCATGCCCTCGCCAACGAGACGCTC